>JAUMDJ010000129.1:0-5454 GCA_032121895.1 Chloroflexota bacterium
CGCCGCGGAGGGTATCCTCAGCGTCGTTGGTGTCTGAGGTCGCCGTGGCAGGCGGTCAATGAGCCGAGATAGCTCAGTTGGTAGAGCACGCGCCTGAAGAGCGCGGTGTCGCCAGTTCGAATCTGGCTCTCGGCACCATCATCGGTGTAACGGTGCGGAAGTGGCTCAGTTGGTAGAGCATCACATTGCCAATGTGAAGGTCGCGGGTTCGAGTCCCGTCTTCCGCTCCAATCTCTCGGAGATCCGGGGTCGATGCCCCTTCGTCTAGTGGTAGGACACCGGACTTTGAATCCGTGAACCGAGGTTCGAATCCTCGAGGGGCAGCCAACACGGAACTGGGGCGACGTACCCAAGTGGTCTAAGGGGGGGGTCTGCAAAACCCCTATTCGCCGGTTCGAATCCGGCCGTCGCCTCCAACTCTTGGAGCCCAGCACCTGGAGTGCTACACTCCACCTCTGCCTTTCGGCTCCGGCCCACTGCGCAAGTTGCGTAGGGTGCACCGGGGCGAATCCATAGGAAGGAGCGCGCAATGCGCCGCTACGAGCTCATGATGATCATGCAACCAGATGTTGCAGAGGACCGCAGCAAGGCGATCCTTGAGCGAACGGTTCGCTCCATTACCGAAGCGGGTGGAAGCATCCTCAAGAACGTCCCGTGGGGGCGTCGCCGTCTGGCGTATGAGGTTGAGGGACACCGCGACGGCATCTACCAGATCTACCTCTTTGAGGCCCCTGCAGCATCCATTGCTGAGCTTGAGCGCGTGCTCCTGATCACGGAAGAGGTGCTCCGGCACCTGGTGATTCGGGATGAGCGTCCAGCCTCCGCGATCAACGATGAGCTTGAAGAGGAGGCGGCTGATGCCGCCGCCGCGGCCGCCGCTGCTGATGCGCAACTTGATGACGGTGAAAGCGACGCAGCTCCCGCCGCAGTTGCAGTTGACGGGGAGTAGTTCATGTCATTTGCAAAGATCAGCATCATCGGCAACCTTGGCGCAGATCCAGAGTTGAAGTACACCGCCGACGGGAAGCCGCGCCTTGAGATGCGCGTGGCGACGAATGAGCGTCGCAAGTCTGCTGGCGGCGAGTGGGAAGACAAGACAACCTGGTACCGCGTGATCATGTTCGGTGAGCGCTCCGTGAAACTTGCCGAGTGGCTCCGCAAGGGGCGCAAGGTCTACGCCGAAGGACGACTTCAGGTAGATCTCTACGACTCGAAGGAGGGCGAGAAGCGCGTGGCGCTCGACATCCTCGCGAGCGAAGTAGTGATCGTTGATCGCAATCCAGACGCAGACCCGAGCGCCCCGCGACCTGCACGAGCCGCAGCACCGAGTGCCGAGGCCCGCCCAGATGAGGGGCCGGCATCCGCGCCGAGTGACCTTGACGATCTTCCCTTCTAAGCACTGAGCGAACAACCAACACAAGATTGAGAGGAGTAGAACATGGCTGAGGCACCAAAGCGATTCAAGAAGCGCGAAGACAAGTTTGGCGCAGCCCGACGTCGTCGGACCTGCTCATTCTGCGGTGATAAGCGTGGCGTGATCGACTATAAGGAAGTGAACCGGCTCCGCCGCTTCATCTCTGATCGCGCAAAGATTGAGCCACGACGAAAGACAGGGAACTGCACGCAGCATCAGCATGAACTGACCGTTGCCTTGAAGCGTGCACGTCAGATGGCACTCCTTCCGTACGCCCCACAGCATCAGGGGTAGCACCTGGTGGTGCTGATCGCGGCCATCACGGCCGCGGCGGCCCTCTACGGAACGATCGCAGGGCTCGGCGGAGGAATCATCATCGTGCCGGCGCTCCTCCTCACAGGAGTAGCGCTCTCCACGGCGACGCCGTTAAGCCTCGCCGCCGTTTTTGTTGGTGCGATCGCTGGACTCCTTCCTCTGGCACGACGCCGACTGATTGATCGCAGCGCGCTGTTCACGCTGGCGCCAGCCGCGCTCATAGGTTCAGCGCTCGGTGGAGTTGCTGCACAGCGGCTTCCTGAAGAGCCGCTCCTATTGGTGTTTGCGCTGATCGCTGTGGCGGTTGCACGCGATGCCCTTCTCCCTGATCGACCACGCTCAGCGACGAAAAACGAACATCGGACGGGACAGCTGATGCTTGGAGGGGGGACGGGCGGTTTTTTCAGTGGCGCGCTCGGCATTGGCGGTGGCGTCTTCGTAGTACCTGCCGCTCGCCGTTTTGGGCCGATGCGAATTGAGGCGGCAACCGCTACGAGCGTGGCGGTGATCGTTGGATCCAGTGTGGTCGGCGTCCTCTCAAACCTTGCGACAGCGACCACGGTTGGGGCGGGCATCACGCCGTCCGAACTACTCGCAGCAGGACTCGGCGCCGCTGCGGGGGGCTTTGCGGGAGGGCAACTGAGCCCACGCGTACCCGAGCGCGCGCGGTCGCTCTTGATCGCAACAGTCGCCGCTGCGGCGGCTCTCGTTGCCTTGATGCGCCTCGTCGCGTAGGCTGCTTCATAACGCGGCGCCAGTGCCGCCAAGCACCTTGCGGGCGTAGGAGGCTGAGATGGCAAACGATACGAAGGCTGCAATCGCATATTTCGAAGGAGGGTTCCGCCCGCTCGCAGATGCGAAGGTCAACGTGATGACGCACGCCTTCCTCTACGGGACGGCCACCTTTGAAGGGATCCGTGCGTACTGGAACGCAGATCAGGGTGAGCTCTATGCGCTCAAGCTGAATGAGCACCTCGAGAGACTCCGCGCATCATCCAAGATCTTGATGATGGATCCGCTCCCTGAGGTTGCAGAACTCCGAACGATCATCATTGAGCTATTGCAGCAGAATGGCTTCAAAGAAGATGTTTATATTCGACCCAGCGTGTACAAGAGCACCGAAGCAATCGGGGTACGCCTCCATGAGCTGAAGAACAACTTCTATGTGATCGCAATCCCGTTCGGAAACTACATTGACATTGATTCAGGCATCCGCTGTGCCACCGTGGCAACGAGGCGGACCTCCGATCTGGCGATCCCTGCACGCGCCAAAGTGGTTGGGAACTACGTGAATAGCGCCTTCTCCAAGACCGAGGCGATGCTCAACGGCCACGATGAGGCGATCGTGCTCACTGAGGCGGGGAAGGTGTCTGAAGGCTCCGCGGAGAACCTCTTCCTCCTACGTGGAGACACGCTGATCACCCCAGGCCTCAACGATGACATTCTTGAAGGGATCACACGCGCCGCGGTTGTGGAGATCGCGCGCGAGATGGGACTGAAGGTGAGCGAGCGATCGATCGATCGTAGCGAGCTTTACATCGGCGATGAACTATTCCTCTGCGGAACAGGCGCGCAGATTTCGCCAGTTATTGAGGTAGACCATCGTGCGATCGGGAGAGGAGAGATTGGTCCAATCACGAAGCGCATCCAGGAGCGATACTTTGCCGCTGTCCAAGGTCGGGTTCCCGAGTATTCGCATTGGCTTACGCCGATTTACGGAACCAAGAAGGGTGGCGCGTAACTACTCGTTTAACGAAGACAGATCCGCCCCCGTAATAATCTGAATATCAACAGTTACCGATGGGTCATCAATCTCTACTGCGCGGATACCCATTAATCGTTCAATAAGTGCCAGCGTGACGGGAGCGCGGAGCGCCGCTCCGTTGTAGACGGTAAGGCGCGTCTGCAGGAGGCCAATCTCCGGAGGCGTAATGCCGCTTGGAGCCGTTGCCTCAAGACCTGCTTGAATCAGCCGTGCCGCGAACGCGCCCGCCTCGCCAGGCCGGCCCGTCCCGTTCAGTACCCAGATGCGGGCCGCCTCGCGTTCAACTGATTGCTCTTCCACCTCGTCTGGCGTTGGCTCAGCGGCGAATGCAGCGAGGATTGCGCGCCGAATCTTCTCAACGTCAGGGACGATAATGTACCCGCGCTCGTCCGCTCCAACTGTCTGGTAGACGGGTGGCGCGAAGACGATGCTCTTAAGGTTGCTTGCATCCACTCGGCCGAGCAGCTCGAGCAGGCGAGGGAGATCGCCTTGCGGGAAGTCACTCTTGATCGCATCCTGAAGCGTGGATGCAAGGGCGGGCAGATTCGCTGCGATTGCTTCCACATCGGTCTGCGCGCGGACTGCGGCGATCACCTGTTGCTGTCGCTCAGCGCGGCCGAAATCTGAGCTACCGTAGCGTGAGCGCGCAAAGATCAGCGCCTCTTGGCCATCCATAGTTCGGACACCGACTGGCATGCGGATACGGCGTAGGTGCCCAACGCCGGCTGGATAAGTTTCGTCAACAATTGGATTCTTCGTGGTGATACGAATTCCGCCGAGAGTATCTACGATTTGCTTGAAGCCGCTGAAGTTCACCATGACGGAATAGTCAATACGAATTCCATAGAGCTCGCTGAGAAGTTCGCGGAGTGCGGCGGCCGGGCCATTCGGGAACGTGTCGCTGTTCGCCTTCGCGGAGCTGTAATAGGAGTTGATCTTGTTGTTGTAGGCTGCACCGTAAAGGGCCTGTGCGCTTGCTGGGACCGGAACATCGACGGTGTCGCGTGGGATGCTGAACATACTTACTGACCCTTTCACGGGATCGACACTTGCAACGATCAGGGTGTCCGTGTTGAAGCTCGTTTCACCTTGTCGTTGGTCGACGCCGATCAGGAGTACGTTCAGGCGTTCGGTGCCGTCCCAGCTTGGTGGCGTCGCTCCACCTTGCCCGTCGCCCTCCTCGGTGCCGCTGAAGATGCCACCGACGAGTGCCGATGCGGTACTCACATATCCGCCAACGAGTAGATGGATGGAGAGGCCAACGGCGAGCGTGCCTGCGAGGGCAACCGATGAGAGGAGGGTTGCGCGCACGCTGCTACTGCGGGTGAGACCGTGGCGCCAGGCCTCCGTTGCGGCGGCGGCGCGCCAGAGGGCGGCGACGATATTCAGGATCCCTGCCGCACTGAGTCCAAGTGGTGAGAGGAGGAGCCCGAGGAGCCCGGCTAGCCCATCGGCAACGTAGATGCCAGCGAACCCTGCGACGAGGAGGAAGAGTGGGGCGGCGAATCTCAGGGCGGTGCGCCAACGACGCTGATAGGCCTGTCCGAGGCCCGGCAGGAGGATGGAGAGGAGCGCCGCGGCGAACGCGGAGCTCCGAGGGGCACGATCGTTGCTACTCACCCTCGCACGATAGCGCCTCACCCGCGAGCGAGTCGGCTCTCCGTTTGCCATGCAGGGACGCGCGTGGCACGCTCCGTAGCATGTTCCGTCCTGTTGATGCGCGACCTGACCTTGTCAGCATTGAGCATGAGATGCTGCGCAGCTGGCGGGAGGAGGGCGTCTTTGAGCGTCTTCGCGCACAGACTATGGGCGGACCGGCCTGGTCGTTCCTTGACGGGCCGATCACCGCGAACAACCCAATGGGTGTGCACCATGCGTGGGGTCGCACGTACAAAGACCTCTTCCAGCGATTTCGCGCCTCTCTCGGTCACGAGCTCCGCTGGCAGCAGGGGTTTGATTG
>JAUMDJ010000130.1:0-1655 GCA_032121895.1 Chloroflexota bacterium
ATCCGGGCGCTGCTTCCCATTGCGATCGCTGCCGCGGGGGTCGGTGCGTTGCTCGGACAACTCCTGGGCGAGCGAGTCCTTGGCGGGCTGATCCCAATCGGTGGTGTGGCATGGCCCGCCCCACTGATCGGCGCACTGATCGTTGAGCGACTCGCGGCCCGCATCGCGAGCGGCTGGGAGCGGGGTCGACAGCCCTAAGGGCGACGGAGCTCGTGGATCCCTCTGCTACGCTCGGCGCATGAAGCGAGACCCACGGATTCCTTCATATAGCGCCGCCGAACTGCGGTCGCGATTCATCGCCTTCTTTGAGGCTCGCGGGCACGCCGCCGTCCCGAGCGCCTCACTGCTTCCCGCAGGAGATGCCACCCTCCTCTTCACGAACTCTGGGATGGTGCAGTTCAAAGAGTTGTTCAGCGGTGCGGAGACGCGCTCGTACACCCGAGCGGTTGACTATCAGCGCTGCCTTCGGGTGGCGGGGAAGCACAACGACTTTGAGGAGGTTGGGCGCACACCTCGGCACCACACCCTCTTTGAGATGCTCGGGAGCTGGTCGTTCGGTGACTACTTCAAGCGCGACGCGATCCTCTGGGCGTGGGAGTTCTTGACGGTAGAGCTTGGCATCCCAGCGGACCGGCTCGCCGCGACGATCTATTCCGACGATGAAGAGGCAGCGGCGATCTGGCGGGACGAGATTGGCCTCCCCGCGGAACGCCTCGCTCGCTGGGGGAACGTAGAGAAGGGTGACGATGCCAACTTCTGGCGCATGGCCGAGACCGGACCGTGCGGCCCATGTTCGGAGATTCACTTTGATCGCGGCGCTGATCTCTCCTGTGGTTCAACGTGTACCCCCGATCACTCTGAACAGTGTCCGCGTTGGCTTGAGATTTGGAACCTTGTCTTTATGCAGTACGAGCAGCACGCGGATGGGCGGCGCACTGAGCTGCCATTTAAGAGCGTCGATACGGGGATGGGCCTGGAGCGACTCGCCAGCGTCAGCCAGCAGGTGCTCTCCAATTACGACACTGACCTCTTCATCCCGATCCATGCGCTGCTCCAGAAGGTCACTGGCCATGACGCCAAGGCCTTCGAGAAGCAGCGATTCAGCTATCAGGTTATTGCGGACCACTCACGCGCCGTGACATTCCTCCTCGCGGATGGAGTACGGCCAGGGAATGAGGGGCGAGGCTACGTGTTGCGCCGCATCATTCGGCGTGCGGTTCGCCACGGACGACTTCTTGGGATTGAGCGATCGTTTCTCCCTGAGGTTGCACGTGCTGTCATTGGGATTATGAGCGAGGCGTACCCATACCTCCGAGAGAGTGAGACTCTTGTTGTGGAGTCACTTGAGAGGGAAGAGGCGCAGTTCGCACGGACGCTCGACGGCGGGTCGGCCCTTCTTGCCGATGCGTTGGCGCCACTCGCAAAGGGGGCGAGCGCGGTTGGGGTGCGCGCAGATCAACTCCCTGACGGTGCGCCGCAACTCAACGGAGGCGTCGCCTTCAAGCTTCATGACACGTTCGGGTTCCCCATTGATCTCACCGTTGAGCTAGCCGCTGAACGGGGCGTTGCGGTAGACCGTGCCGGGTTTGACGCGGCGCTCGCGGAACAGCGAGAGCGCTCTCGTGGCGGGAAGAAAGCGGAGCTTGCCGAGCACG
>JAUMDJ010000131.1:0-1877 GCA_032121895.1 Chloroflexota bacterium
ACCTCTCTCCGCGCACGCTTGACGCGTATCGCGGTGACTATCGATCCTTCGCCGCGTCACTTGGACCGGGTGATGCTTGGCGCAGCGACGCGAAGGCGGCCCAGGCGTGGCTCGCTGGGGCGAACGTCGCTGTTTCAACCACGCGCCGCCGCGCCGCTGCGCTCCGCGTGCTCTACAGATTCGCGGAAGGCGAAGGTGAGTTGACTCGTTCAATCAGCGCGGAGATTGATCTGCCGCGTACGCGTCGCAACCTTCCTGCGGTGCTTCGCCTGGACGGCGTGGAGCGGCTGCTCCGCGAGCTTGCGATCGAGCAGGGTGACGGCGATCTTGCGCGCGCTGATGCACAGCGAGCCCACGCACTTGGCGAGGCGCTCTACGGGTCGGGGGGGCGCGTGAGCGAGATTGTCGCTCTGGATCTTGATGGAGTGGATCTTGAGGAGGGGAGCGTGCGTCTCTTTGGGAAGGGTCGGCGTGAGCGTGTGGTGCCGATCGGCGAGCCAGCAGTTGATGCGATTAGAACGTACCGCGACGATGGTCGCACGGTTCACGCGGAGGCGAGCGCGCGACGTAGTCGAGCCGCGGTAGAGCCGAGCGCGCTCTTTCTTGCGCAGGGTGGCGTGCGCCTGCGACGCGAGTCGGCGTGGAGCGTTATTCGCGATGCGGCGAACCGCGCGGGACTCGGCACGGAGATCCACCCACATACGCTCCGCCACTCCTTCGCGACACACCTCCTTGATGGTGGTGCGGATCTACGGGTGGTGCAGGAGCTGCTCGGCCACGCTGACATCTCCACCACGCAGCTGTACACGCACCTGCTCGGAAGTCATGTGCGCGATGCGTACAAACGGGCGCATCCTCGAGCGTAAGCGGCTACCATTCAGCAATGGATGCAGTGACGTTCGCCCCACTCGTTGCTGCGCTCCTTCTGCTCCTGATCAGCTTTCCAGTGCATGAGGCGGCACACGCCACTGCGGCGTGGAAACTCGGCGACGGACATGCGCGGGCACTCGGACGCGTCTCCTTGGATCCGCGGCGCCACATTGACCCGCTCGGAGCTGGCCTTCTTCTCTTGTCGGCACTCTCTGGCGGAGGAATGATTGGCTGGGCGAAGCCAACCCCAGTCATGGCACAGAGCCTGCGAGGGGGGAGCCTTGGCTGGGCGATCGTCGCCGTTGCAGGCCCGCTGAGTAATCTCTTCCTCGCGGTCGTCGCGGCGCTACTTTACCGGCTGATTGGAAGCCCCCCAGCGACAGATCCAGTTGGAGTGCTGATCGTCTACTTCACGTACTTCAACGCTGCGCTTCTCTTTCTGAACCTGCTTCCGATTCCGCCCTTTGACGGTCGGGCGCTCCTCACTGGAGTTCTCGCCCTCGTCTCACCCCGCCTTGCTGACACGGTTGAAGGGCTAACCTCCTCACGGCTCGCCTTCCCCGTGGTGATCGTCCTGCTCTTCTTCACCCCGCTCGGCTCGCTACTAGGAGATCTGAGCTTCGGGTTAACGCAGGTGTTGCTTGGGTCGGGATGAACCGCCGGACGGTGCCCCCGCGAGTGGCGCGAGGAGCGTATCCTTGCGCGTAAGTCAGGAAGGGGCGTGAGATGAGTCGATCGGTGCTGGCAGAGGGGTTTGAGCTTCCGGATCCTGCCGCCGTTGACATTGAAGGTGTCGTCTTCCGGCGCGAGCAGGGGGGGCTCTTCGGTCGTTCCCGCTCCTATGTGGCGCTCGGAGAGTTCAGTGGACCCTACGGCCTCCTTCTTGCACTCATTGAGCGTGACGAGCTTGACGTCTGCCGCGTCCCACTCGCGCCGTTTGCCGATGAGTTCCTCCGTTTCTTTGCAGAGATCCCTGACGACCGCCTGGAAACGCTCTCCGCATTCGT
>JAUMDJ010000132.1:0-3016 GCA_032121895.1 Chloroflexota bacterium
CATCTGGGATTCCCTTGCCGTATGGGATTGATGGATAGTTCTCGCGGTCGCCCATGTCATAGACGTTGAGCCCAATGTCGACCATCACATAGTCGTGATGACCGTGATAGCTGCCGAAGATCTTCATGACGCCGTCACGCTTGGTGAGCGCGCGTGCAATCCGAATCGCATCCATGGTTGCCTCGGAGCCAGAGTTGACGAAGCGCCAGCGCGGGAGCTTCCAGCGCGCGGCAAGAAGTTCGGCGACGATGTAGGCATCTTCTGTTGGGGCAGAGAAGTGTGTCCCGAGTCGCATGCGGCGCTCCACCGCTTCGGTGATGATTGGATGTGCGTGACCCTGCACCATGCTGCCGACGCCGTTGTGGACGTCAAGGTACTGGTGCCCATCAACGTCCCAGATGTATTGGCCGAGCCCGCGCTCAAGATAGATGGGGTACGGCGCACGGCGCTGATAGCTGGATGGGACACCGCCAACGAGCGTCTTCTCCGCTCGCGCGTAGGCCGCCCCAGAGGCTTGGGTCCGCGCGTCGAGGCGAGCGGATTCAGCAGCGGTCAGTGCGGCAATCCGAGCAGGGTCAATCTGGACGGTTGGTCCAACCGGGGGCAGGTCGCGATGGGGGGCGGCTGGGCTGGTTGGCGAGAGCATCTTGAGCGGTTCGATTGCCATACATCACACCCTTTTGCTGCGGAATCCGCACCGCAGACTTGCTAGGGGGCGATATTAGCAGGAAGATGCCCATATCGGTGCGAATATCGTAGGTTGAGCACGCTTCCCTCGTGGCCGAGGGGTCCTCTTCGGTCCAGAGACGCCCCCGCGCGAAGCACCCCCCTGAATGTGCTCCTACCCCGATAATCAACCCATGAACCTCGCACGCAGGCTCCTCCTCTGGGCGTCCACCAGCGCGTGGTTGCGAGAGCGCGCGATGCGCACTCGGTTTGTGCGCCTCTCCGTGCGCAAGTTCATGCCCGGTGAGCAGATCAACGATGCAATCGAGGCCGCCGTCAGGCTGCAGCCGAGCGGCGTCAACGCGATCTTCACCAAACTCGGTGAGAATCTCGCGGAGCTCACCGAGGCGGAGCAGGTCTACGCGCACTACCTGAAGGTGCTCGAGCGCATCAAGGAGACTGGGATCAGCGGGGAGATCTCAATAAAGCCGACACAGCTCGGCTACGACCAGGATCGCGAGATCTGCTTTGACTACTGCATGAAGATCATGAAGGCATGCGAGGCACAGGGAACACTCTTCTGGATTGACATGGAGGGCTCCATATATACACAAGGGACGATTGACCTCTTCACGCGACTACGTGCGCACTCGGAGTATGTTGGCATCGCGATCCAGGCGTATCTCCACCGCACCGACGCCGACCTTGAGGCGCTCGCTGCGCTCGGCTCAAAAATCAGGATGGTGAAGGGGGCGTATCTAGAGCCGGTAGACGTTGCCTTTCCGGACAAGTCCACTGTCAACGAACAGTTCGTTAAGAACTGCATGCGCCTGCTGCGCCCCGACGCGGACCGTCCAGGTGCCCTGCTGCACATCGCCACGCACGACACAAACATTCAAGATCAACTCTTGGCACACGTCGCGGAACACGGGATTGAGAAGCGTCGCTACGAGTTTGCGATGCTTTACGGGATCAACAGCCAGCGCCAGCTTCACCTCGCAGCGCGGGGCGAGCGCGTCCGCTGCCTTGTTGCCTACGGCGAGTACTGGTTCCCTTGGTACATGCGGCGCCTCGCTGAACGCCCCGCGAATATCGGCTTCGTGCTTCGCAACGCGCTGAAGCGCTGACCGCAGCGCTGCAACAGACTGTTCCGAGCGAGGCCCCCTGCGCACGACCGCCAGCGTGGGTCAGAGCGTCTTCGTTACCTTGGTTAAGCCAGCTGGTGCGTCCGGGTTCAGTCCGCGCCCTGTTGCCACCGCTTCGACAATGGCGAGACCGGCGATCGCGGTGACTGGGGTGCAGAGCGGACCACTCGGCCCCCCGGGGAGCGCGAGCTCCTCGCCTGGTCCCAGACCGCGGCTGCCCGCGCCGCCAGCGTGGATCACGAGGAGGGGCGCAGCGACCCCGCGAAGCCGATCAATGCTGCCCGCAACACTCACCTCGGTCAGGGGGTCCGTCGAGAGCACGATCGCGGGCACTTCGGCGTGCGCGGACGCGATCGGGCCGTGGAGCAGGTCTGCCGCAGAGTAGCCATCTGAGAACATCCCAGTCGTCTCACGAAGTTTCAACGCCAGCTCAAGCGCATTGGGATACTCAAATCCTCGCCCAACAACGAGCGCGCGACTGCTCTGCAAGAGCGCGGCGTAGAGCGGCGCATCCGTACCCTTGGCGAGCCATGTTGTGGCCGCGCTGAGTGAGGCCTGCATCCGCTCAGGGAGCGCGTCGATCTCGTTCGACCATGATGCGTCGCGTCCTGCGCGTCGCGCCGCCGCCGCTGCAATCAGGGCGACACTGACGAGCTCAGCGATGTAGGTCTTGGTCGCAGCCACGGCGCGCTCCGGTCCCGCATCAAGGTGGACGGTGCTCTCGGCGGCGGTGGCGAGTGGTGAGGTCAGGTCGTTCGTCAGCGCCACGGTATAGGCACCACGTCGGCGCGCAGATTCCACAAGGGCGATCATGTCTGGACCCGCACCAGATTGGCTGAAGGCGAGCAGCGCACTGTTGGGCGACGCACTCTCCACCCCGTACTGCGTCAGCAGGCTAGCGGCGGCGAGGGCGACGGGGACTCCGAGCGCGTGCTCCAGCAGGTAGCGCGCATAGATCGCTGCGTGGTCGCTGGTCCCCCTACCCGCGACCACCACGACGCTTGGGCGTCGCTCCGCCAACTTTGCGCCAATAGCTTCGTAATGGGCACGATTTGCAATCAGTCGCGACGCAACCTGGACAGACTCAGCGATCTCGCTTCGCATGATTGCCCCGTTACCAGTCCCGCTGGACATCCGCCCTCCTGGTCTCGGCGGTCAATCCCACCGTTCTTCGGGAGGCTACCACCCCGATCGTGGACCGCTGC
>JAUMDJ010000133.1:0-6457 GCA_032121895.1 Chloroflexota bacterium
TGGCGACGAGTGCACCAGCAACAAAGTAGACAAGCGCAGGGATTCCGCTGAATACCACCTGGACCACCACGCCAACCCAGCGACCCGTCAGCGCCTGCCGAAGTTGCAGCACGGCGAGATCACCAGAACGAGCGGTAAAGCGCTCGGCACCCGCCTCCGCGCGGCCAAAAGACTTCGCGAGTAGTGCGCCGCCAACGGAGAGGTGCTCCTCAGCGATGGAGGTGAGGTCGGCGAGTGCGCCTTGCACTTCGCCGCTCGCCTTGCGGCGCGCCGCCGATGCACGGGAACTGAAGTAGAGAAAGATCGGCGCCACGCAGAGGCTCACTGCCGTTAGACGCCAATCAATCAGCGCCATCGCCACGAGTGTGGAGATGACGATTGCAACACTTGACGCAAGGTTCGCTGCCGCATCAGAGACAACGGATTGCACGCCTGAGACATCGTTGGTGAGGCGACTCTGGATCTCTCCGGTGCGAGTCTCAGAAAAGAATCGAATCGGCATTGACTGCACGTGCGTGAAGAGCAGGTTGCGGAGATCGCGCATCACAAACTGGCCGACCGATGCGGTCATCCACGATTGCGCAAGCCCGATCCCGCCATTGATGATCGGCACGATCACCATCAACGCGGCGTAGAGGCCGAGGAGCCCAATGTCTCCCTTTGGAAACGCATCATCGATCATCAACTTCAGCAGATACGGGTTGGCGAGCCCAATGACGCTTGAGGCAGCGATGAGCGTCCCGATGAGGGCGAGTCTCCCCTGATATGGGCGGAAGAATCTGGCAGCCCGTCGCAAGAGGGGGAGCGCCGCCCCTATGGGACGTGAGGGCCCGCCGATCTCGTCTGCTGAAAACGGGCTTCGCCCTAGGCTAGAACCGCTCATGAGTTTGGTGGGATTGAGGGAGTCTTCACGAGCACATCCTACGCCTCTATACAGCTCCTCACTCTCGGATAGACTATCGCGATGCTAAGCACAAGCGGTGTGGATCTTTCGGGGCTCCTCGGGGGTATTTCAGGGATTGTTGCGATTGCCTACGTCCAAAACCGCCAGGGAATCCTCAAGAACTGGTACACCCAAATTGCAACCGTCGCCTTTGCATTTCTGGTTGCCTATATCTGGGCGCCATTCGGTTTTCCGAACTCAGATTGGTCGCGCGCGCCAATCGGCTCAGATGTTGTTCGACTAATCCCGGGGCTCCAGTTTGATCCAAACCTGCTTGACACCAACTGGCTCCCGATTCAGGTCGCCATTGGCGCAAGCACATACTTCCTTGCACTGATTGCGCTCTTCGGTGATGCCCGGCGCGCAAACATCGCGGTGATCATACTAATGGGTATTGGGCTTGAGCTGAGCCAGGCCCTCTCAAACATTCTCGTGAGCCCAATCCCTCCGTACAGAATCGACATCCACGACGTGCTCGTGCGCTCACTCGGCGCGCTCGTGACGTACGCTGGCTTCTCATTTATTGCAGCGCTCTACCGATGGAAGGTGCCCGCACGGGGACAGCGCTATGGGCTTGCTGGCTTTGTTGATGCGTTAATCAGAAGGATTTAGCGCGCGCTACGAAAGCTCCGCGAATCTACTTACGCGACGCAGGCGTCCTTCAACATCTTCACAAAACGTTGGTGGTCGACGCGATACACCACGCGACAGTTCGGTTCGCGCTTCGTTCCGCCAAGGTGATCCACAATCGTCTGGCCTCGCTCATGCCCAGTCCCGAGTGAGATCTCCACGCGCAGCTGCGCCTCTCGCGTCACCATGTCTGGCTCAATGGCAACCGCCATCGCGATCGGATCAGGGAGATCAAAGCCATTGAGCTTTGTCTCCGTGCGGCAGAATTCGCGAAGGACGCGTTGCGGATCAACGCAGAACTCGCCAAGCGGACCGAGGGCGCGAATCTCCACAGCGAGATCATCTGGAATCACTGCGTCGGCAACGGAGACGTCCCAGCCGACCATCTCAAGCGGCATTCCTGATTCAAAGACAATGTGTGCGGCTTCGGGGTCAACCCAGAAATTGAACTCGGCGAGTGGCGTCACATTGCCTGGAAGGACGCCAGTGCCGCCCATCATCACGCATCGGCGCACCCACGAGGCGAATTTCGGTTCGGCGCGCACCGCAAGCGCCACGTTCGTAAGTGGCCCGAGCGTGACGAGGTCCATGGTGCCCGGAGCGGCGCGGAACGCTTCGATCATCTCTTGCACGCCGTTCGTGGATGTTGGAGTTCGGCCGTGCAGTGGGAGGCCAATGTCGCCCATCCCGTCACTCCCGTGCACGTTTTGCGCCGTGACGAACGTGCGCACGAGCGCGCGGTTCGCGCCTGCGTGGATCGGCACTTTCGCGCCGCAGATCTCCGCGGTGTAGAGCGCAATCTGAGTTGCCTGATCAAGCGGAACATTCCCCGCCACCACGGAGACTCCGACCACCTCCACGGTGGGGTTCTTGAACGCCATCACCATCGCCACGGCGTCGTCGGATGCGGTGTCCGTGTCGATCCACATGCGTCGTGGTGTTGCCATGTCTAGACGTTAGCGCGGAAGGCGTCGAACTGCCACGGGTCGTCAGGAAGCGCGTCGGCAACCTCTGGGAAGAGTTCAAGGCGACTCTGCAGTGGCGTCCAATCGACAGCGCCCGCCCAGCGGGTGCCGAGGTAGTTCCGAATGTCGGCGAGCACTTCGTTGTGCGGGAGCTCATCTGGAACACGCACCCCTTCGTTCGGATGACGCAGCAGCCAGCCAACGGCGCCGATCACGGATCCGGCAACTTGCAGCGTGGTCGCGGAGTGACCGGGGAGCAGCACCCGTGCTTCATCAATGGAGAGGAGTGAGCCGCTCCACCACGCCTTGAGCGGATGTCCGAGCAACAGCACGCCGAGGCGATCTTGACCGGTGGTGATCTCATTGTTCAGCAAGCGGAAACGCTCGGGGTGCTCCCAGTTGCGTCCACGCAGTTCATGCACGGATGCGATCGCAGAATCTGATGGACAGTAGGCGTAGTAGACGGTTGGTCGGTAGCGCGCCGCGCCGTCATCGGCGTGCACCGTGAGATGTTCGCTCATTGTGAAAGCTTCGCCGTGACGAATCAGCATGCCGATCGATTCACCGCCGCCGCTGACCGCCGTGTCAGGAGTCTCACCAGGTACCCAGGTACGCACGAGCGTTTCCATGCCCGCACGCTGGATCAGGATCTGGTTGCGGGGTCCTTCGCCTTCGTGAGCGAGCCCGCGAGATGGAAGTGCACGTTCGTGCGTCCCCCATCCAAGCTCCGCGGGCGCCACACCCTCTTCGTAGAAGCCTTCACCCGACCAGGTGTTGACGAACTCTCCCACCTCTTTTGGTCGATCCGTAAGTTGTGTATCTCGCTCCGCAATCTGGATGATCTTTGTGCCGCTCGCCTCGGCAATGCGCGCGTGAGCGCCGTCCGCAAGCGCGCGCTCGAGTTCACTCTTCGCGGTTCCGCTGATAAGGCCGCGCGTTAGCAGCTCTGCACCGAGTTGCTCCAGTGCGTACTTTGCCTCGTGGCTCACCCAGCCGGGGTTTGCACCGTGTTCCAGGATTGCGCTCGGTCCGCTGTTACTCCCCCAGCGGCCCATTGCTTCGCGAAGCTTCATGTGCCGGTGGTAAAGCGTGCGGCTGCGCGGCTCTTGCCGCGAGATATCAGCGTACGGCTCCCATACTTCGACGCTCGTGTTGAGGTAGCGCACGCCAGCGTTGCGGCACCACTCAATGATCTCGATCGCATCAATGTTCCATGCAAGATCTAATAGAATGTCGCCCGCGCTCACTCGTTCACTGAGGAACGACGCAAGGGCATCGCGAGTGACGGTGGCCTGTTCGTAGGTAACGCCAGCGGCGATTGAGTCGGCAATGCGGTGGCGCGTATCAGTCATCTCCACGACGCGAATGCTGGCCGGCGCAATCTTGACGTCGCGAATCAGCAGCGGGACGATCGCCTGACCGATAGAGCCGCAGCCAAGGACGAGCACCCGCGCGGGGCGGGTGGCGCCAGGGGCGATGAGCGGGTCGTCTGCGTTCACAAGGTGGCGATAGTACCCCCTCCACGCCTAGTGTGCGGCAGCGATAGAGTGTTCCGATGCAGGTGCTCCTCGTCGTCGACGCCCAGGTGAATCAATTTGAGCCGCCGATGGCGGTGCACGACGGGCCTCAGATCCTCGAGCGACTAAAGAGCCTCATCAAACGCGCTCGCGCGGCACGCGTTCCGATTGCTTTCGTCCAGAACGATGGCGGCGAGATAGACCCCGACTTCCCCGGTACCCCTGGCTGGGCGCTCCACCCAGAGCTGCTTCCAGTAGGGAGCGAAAAGGTCTACCGCAAGACCACCACTGATTCCTTTCATGAGACGGGCCTCCTAGAAGATCTACGCGCCGCAGGAGTTACGGATCTTGTGATTGCAGGGATGCAGTCGAACTACTGCATTGACGCCACCACCCGCCGGGCCGTGCAGGAAGGCTTCAACGTCACCCTAGTCTCCGACGCGCATAGCACCTTCTCGTTCACCGACGAACCCGCCTCGGCAATCATGGAGGCTCAGAACGCCGCACTCGCCGCACTTGTGCCGCTCGCAAAAGCAACGGAGGTTTCATTCGAATGACCGAACAAAACGAACCTCTCGATCAGATGCTTCGACACATGGCCTGGGCAAACGCGGCGCTCTTCAAACAGCTCGAAGATCTTCCTAGCCCCGCGCTCAGCCACACCGCGCCGGGGAGTGAGTGGAGCGTTGGCGCGGTTGCCCATCATCTCGTAACCGCAGTGGAAAACTACGCCCAGCGACTTCATGGTGAGTCCCGCGCGCCGAAACGAGAAGTGCCAACAGACGCAGCAGGGATCAGTGAGCTTCGCGCCGCACTCGCCACTGCTGACGCCAAGCTCCGTGAGGCGGCGAGGCTAGATGGCGAAGAGATCCTCCGCTGGGCGTCGTTCAACAGTGAGGCGATGGCCTTCCCCCGCTGGGTGCTCGTCAATCAGTCCGTCCACCACGCCACGGAGCACCGGGCGCAAATCGCAGGCGCACTCGCGGCGCACGGAATTACGAGCGTAGACTTGGATGCGATCGATGTCTGGTCGCTGCACGATGAAATCGTCGCTGCAACAGGAGAGTGAAGGGGGTTGCAATGAACGGCTGGGGAGGACGGCAGAATCTCTTGGCAATCGGCGTGCTTTTGGTCTCACTGCTGGGCTGCAGCTCAGGCACAACTGAGGGGGTTGGTGTGCGCACGGTAAGCGCGACTGAAGCGGTCAAGGTGCTTGACTCCCGCGTGGTGATTGATGTGCGTGGACCAGACGAAGTGGCGGAGGGTGCGATCGTTGGCGCCACGGTGCTCGACTTCAACGCGGGCGAGTTCCAAGCGAAGATCGGCGGCTACGACCGCAATGCCGCGTACCTTGTCTACTGCCGCAGCGGCAACCGCTCCGGGCAGGCCGTGGCGATCATGAAGGAGCTCGGCTTCACCGACGTGATCGACGCTGGCGCGTACGTAGATCTCGCTGCTGCGGGCGCTGAAACGACCACCCAGCCCTAACGACCTTAGTTGATACGGCTTAGGGTTCAAGGTGGAACGCGTGCGTCCAACTCCCGTCTTCTTCGTGTGTTGATTCAGCCCAGCCGCGAGCGCCAGACCAGCGGCCCGAACCGCCGATGATTGGGCGAATGACCGTAGCGGCAGTCTTGATCGTTGAGCCAGCCGCTGGATAGACGGCGCTCCCTGAAAGGATCAGCTGGTCGGCGCCATCGTTGACGGAGAAGACGATCGTGGTGAGGCGCGTCTCAAGTCCCGCCGCCTCGTCAACAGAAGTTGTCACCATCGTTGCGTCGAACGTCCCAGAGGTGCCGTCATCTGCTGCCGCATCGGCATGGAAGGTTCGCACGGCACCGACCGCGCCGCCATCAGTGCCCAGAACGATGGTGGTTGGCGTCACAGCACCGTGCGTGAAGGTCACAATCGTTGCCGTGCCACCAGAGCACGCCGAAACAAGCACAGCGCTGAGCGCAAATACCGCAACGAGAATTGGCGAGACGATCTTCATAGGGATGTACTCCTTCACGCTCTGGCCCGCCGAGTGGCGACCGTGCGCCAAGGCTCGTGCATTTCCGAGCCACCGTCAACCAAGGAGCTCGCCTTCATCGACGTGATTGACGCTGGCGCGTACGTAGATCTCGCTGCTGCGGGAGCGCCGACTCAGCCATGGCAGGGTTGGCCCCACGACGGGCGGCCACTGGGATGCACCTAGCCAAGAAAAGAGCGCAGCCGCAACCGGCGACGAGAAATATTCTCCGCGCGTAGGTATGGCATCCTTATTGGTATGGACTGGACGTTCCCCGAGGCTAATGACGACGCAGGGATCTTTGAGATCGGGCGCCGCCTTGCGGTGGAGCTCGGTCGTGCGCCAGACGTCACGCGGTTCACCTACGACTCACGCGAGATGCTGCGCACCA
>JAUMDJ010000134.1:0-1500 GCA_032121895.1 Chloroflexota bacterium
GCACCGAGCGCGCACCACGCGCCGCCGCAGGTGGAACGCTCACCGCAATCCACCACCACGGCCGGTCACTCTCGTCAACGGTGCGCTCGAGCCCCGTGATGAGTCCGCCCGCCATGCTCACCGCCGTCAGCGTCCCCGCGAGTGCGGCCAATGTTGCAGGGACCTCAATGATCGCCCCGCTGCCGTTCTTGATGAGCGGATCTACCGCAACGATCGCCCGTGCGATCGCAGAGGTGACGCTACTCGCGTCACTCGGATCCACGCGAAGCGCAGGGTCAGCGTCACCCTCCTCGCCACCAGCGAGTGCTGCGGCGAGTGCGCGGTCAAGTCGGAGGCACTCCTCAGTTCCGATGTGCAGATGGATCAGCGCAACGTTCGTCTCCTTGCTCGTGCTAAGTCCCGCAGCGGTTGCTCGCGCGGCGGCTGACGCGCGCACCAAGATCACGGGGTTTCCTGGGTAACTCAGGTTGACGAGATCTCCGCTGAGCGAAAGATCGCGGGGCAGCTCTGGCGCCAGAAGGAGCGTTCGGCGCTGCTCATCAACGACGTCGGCGAGCGCCTGCCACGGCGCAGCCTCCCACCACGCCTTCTCTGCCTCGCGCGCATCCGCGGGCCGCGCGCAGAGGAGTGCCGCTCGCGTCACCGCCACCCGGAGTGCGGCGAGTGTGCTCGCCGACTCATTTGATCGTGCGAGTGCGCGCCGTGCGGCGAGGAAGACGCTGAGCTGCCGAGGTGTCCAGCGCAGTTCAGCTGCGCCACCCGTCGCACCCTGGGCCTCGCGGCGCTGATCTTCGGAGAGCTCGACGCGTACCGCCGCCTCGCCAGGACGCATTTCCGAGGCATCGCCGCGCTTGCCGAGGTTCTTACAGGCGGCACAGGTGGCGCGTCGCGCCGTGGGGCGGCGGTTCGAATCGGCATCCGCTGCGGCGCTCTCCCAGCGCCAGGCCGCAATTCGGAGCGGTTGACCACAGGCACCACAACTCCCGCGCCAGCCAGTATCTAGTTCGGTGCCGATCTCTTCGAGCAGTTGTGCAACAGCGAGTTCAAGTCCGCGCACACTTGGCGGTCGCAGCGCGAGTGCAATCTCCCACTCCGCGAGTTGATCCGTTGCATGCACAATGCTGCGCGCGCCGTGACGCGCACCAGCGGCAGCGAGCGATGCGCTCTCCGCGCTCAGGTCAAGGAGGACGGCCCCTTCCGTTCGAATGGCGGAGACGGTGCGAGCCGCTCGCGCATCACGAAGGTAGGTAGACACTCTCTCTCCCTCTCCGCGCGCCGCGTCCTACTCTTCGGTACTTGCCTCTTCGCTCTCAGGGAGGAAGGCGTCGTCGGCGGTCTTCTCAGGTGGCTCCGCCGTCACGCGCTCCGCTTCCGGCTTCTCCTCCTCATAGAGATCGTCATCATCATCGTCATCGCTGAAGCCTTCGTCCTCACGGAAGAAGGAGCCCTTCGTATATGGTCGCTCGTCGCTGGTGCGCGTGGCCGTTGGGAAGGAGACCT
>JAUMDJ010000135.1:0-2506 GCA_032121895.1 Chloroflexota bacterium
GCATGACCACAACCTCTGGCCCAGGCATGGCGCTGAAGGCCGAAATGCTCGGCCTCGCGGTAATGGTGGAACTTCCGCTTGTGGTGGTGGATGTGCAGCGCGCCGGCCCATCAACGGGAATGCCAACGAAAACCGAACAGGGCGACCTGTTGATGAGCATGTTCGGCAGGAACTCTGACTCCCCAATCCCTGTGATCGCGCCAGCCACACCAGCCGAGTGCTTCACGATGGCCATTGAAGCGTGGCGCATTGCGCTCAAGCACATGACGCCGGTTGTCTATCTCAGTGACGCGTTCTTGGCGACGGGTGCCGAGCCGTGGAAGATCCCGCAGATTAGCGACATGCCTTCGATTGCCGTGAAGAACGCACCAGAGTCGACCGGGAGCTTCCGTCCGTACCAGCGCGATCCTGAGACGCTCGCGCGACCGTGGGCGGTCCCTGGCACCAAGGGTCTTGAGCATCGCATTGGCGGACTTGAGAAGTTGGATGAGTTGGGGACGGTCAGCTACGACCCAGATAACCACCACCGCATGATGCTGTTGCGCGCGGAGAAGGTTGCGCGCGTCGCGCGTGATATCCCAGCGACCGAAGTGTGGGGCGAGCCAACAGGCGACCTGCTCATCCTCGGCTGGGGTTCCACCTACGGCTCTATCCGCTCAGCCGTTGAGCGCCTGCGCGAACGTGGAAAGCGTGTCAGCCACGCCCAGCTGCGCTACTTGAACCCACTCCCAGAGGACCTCGGCGCGATCCTTGGCAACTTCAAGCGCGTGCTGCTGCCAGAGCTCAACCTTGGGCAGCTGCGCATGCTCTTGCGTGCGAAGTACCTCGTGGACATCGTCGGATTCAACCTGGTGCGCGGTAAGCCGTTCCAGATCGGTGAGATTGAAGCGAAGGCCGAGTCGCTGCTCGGTGAGAGTGTGGAGGTGTCCAAGTGACGCAGAGTGAACTCCCCGTCTTGACCAAGAAGGACTTCGAGTCCGATCAGGATGTGCGCTGGTGCCCAGGCTGCGGCGACTACTCCATCCTGGCGCAGACGCAGAAGACCATGCCGGACTTTGGCGTCGCCAAGGAGAAGATTGTCTTCATCTCCGGGATCGGCTGCTCTGGCCGACTGCCGTACTACATGAATACCTTTGGCTTCCACACCATTCACGGACGAGCCGCCACGATTGCCACTGGCCTCAAAGGCGCACGTCCAGATCTCATGGTCTGGGTGATTACTGGTGATGGCGATGCACTCTCCATTGGAGGCAACCACCTCATCCACGCCATGCGTCGCAACGTGGATATGAAGATGATCATGTTTAACAACCGAATCTACGGCCTCACCAAGGGCCAGGCGTCACCAACGTCGCCGATCGGGAAGAAGACGAAGTCCACGCCGATGGGAACCATTGAGACGCCCATCATTCCGCTCAACCTTGTTGCAGCGGCAGAGGCGAGCTTCATTGCGCGCTCGGTGGACACGCACTCGGAGCACCTGCAGGAGATGATGCACCGCGCTGGCGAACACAGCGGCGCCGCATTCTTGGAAGTGCTGCAGAACTGCAACATCTTCAACGACGGCGCATGGCGCGACTTCACCGACAAGTCCGTCAAGGAAGACCGCATGCTCGTCTTGAAGCACGGAGAGCCGATGATCTTCGGTGCGGAGAAGAACAAGGGGATCCGACTGAATGGGCTCCAGCCAGAAGTGGTGACGATCGGTGAGAACGGCGTCAGCGTTGCAGACCTCTGGGTACACGACGAGACAGATCAAGATGCGACGCGCACGCAGATCTTGAGCCGCATGTGGTGGCCCGACTTCCCAGTGCCGGTTGGTGTCTTCCGACGCGTGCCACGCCCAACACACGATCAACTTCTCGTTGAGCAGGTTGAGAGCGCGAAGGCGGCGCGTGCCGCAAAGGGCCCCGTTGACTTGCAGAAGCTCCTCGCCGCCGGGGAGACCTGGACGGTCTCTTGAGTGACGCGGCGCCAGTTGCGCCACACCTCTACATCCTTGCTGACGATCTGATCTGGGCAACAAGACTCGCCGGACAGGGCCGCACCCTTGGGGCAGCGGTGGTGACCCTCAACGGCATCAGCGACCTTGAGGCGCTCGTTGCGCGTGGGCCGTTGAGCGCCCACGACCTCATCGCCATTGACACCACCACGCGTGGCTTTGAACCGGAAGCCGCGGTTCGAGCCGCCGCCAGCGCTGGCCGCACCCTCGCCCTCGCCCAACACGATGACCCTGCGCTTCGAGCCGCGCTCCTGGAGGCGGGAGCGCTGCGCGTGATGCCGTACCGTGCGCTCTTTGAGCGCGGACATGCGATCCTCGCGGAGTTACTGGGCCTGCCGATCCCCGCTGTGGGGAGCCTGGAGGCACCGAGCGGAAGTGGAGGCACAACGAAATGAGTGATCGAGCCGCAGAGATCAGCGCCGCCTACGCCGCCGCAACCCCAGGACTCGGCGCCGGTCACGCGCTCGAAGCTCGACTCATTGGCTCCGCCGCCTACGCCGCGCG
>JAUMDJ010000136.1:0-2126 GCA_032121895.1 Chloroflexota bacterium
ACCGCAGAGTTCTCCACAGGCGTGCGTACGCGCGCGCTACACCGCGCGTCAGATAGTGGCGGAGTCTTCGGTGGTGCGGCGGGAAAACGGCGGGCTCGCCGTACCGCCGGGGACACCAGCAAGGGGAGGTGGAGCGCATGACGATCGCAGAACGTCGAACCGAACGCGACGCATCAGGTCCATCAGACACTTCAGCCCATGACCGTACGCTCTTCACGGCCATTGAAACGCTTGCAGACATCCCTGGCCTCGCTGACCGTCTGCACGACGCGCTCGCGGGCGAGTGCACGCTCCTCTTTGGCGCACAGGTCGGCGCTCGCCTGACGCGCGCTGGACTTTCAACGAGTGATGCCGATCGCGTGCACCGCGTCATGGAAGCACTTGCAACCGCAACGTCGTGGTGGCCACTCGCACGACAGCGCGTGCAATCGCCCGCCGACCTTGCGGCGCTCGCCACGCCGCTCATGGCGCGCCGAGAGCACGAGGAGCTGCATGTGGCGGTGGTGGACGGACGCAACGGTCTCCTTGCGCTGCGTCAGGTGTACGTGGGGACGGCAACGGGGACGAGCGTTCGCATTGCGGAGCTGCTCCGACCCGTCTTAGACCTTGGTGGCGTTGGCTTTGCGCTGGTGCACAACCATCCGAGTGGAGACCCGGAACCCTCGGAGGAGGATCTGCGTCTGACGGCGGAGGTCGTGGCGGCGGCTCGCCTCCTCGACCTGGAGCTCCTCGACCATCTCGTCATTGGGCACGGCCGATGGAGCAGCATCCGCTCCCAGCGCCCGGGCGTATGGGCGGCGGCTGGGCTCCCCGAATAGCGCGGGGAGTGGGTGCTACCATCCCGAAATGCTCAACCGCCTGTACAGCCTCTTCTCCAACGACGTCGGCATTGACCTCGGCACGGCGAACACGCTCGTCCATGTGCACGGGAAGGGGATCGTGATCAGCGAGCCGTCAGTGGTCGCGGTTGAGACCAAGTCAAGGAAGGTGCTCGCCATTGGCGCAGAGGCGAAGCGCATGCTCGGACGGACCCCGGCCAACATTGTGGCCATCCGCCCACTCCGCGACGGCGTGATCTCCGACGCTGCGGTAACCGAACAGATGATTAGCCACTATGTGCGCAAGGTGCACTCGGGCGGATGGCTCGCCGCGCGACCGCGCATGATCATTGGAATCCCTTCAGGCGTGACGGAAGTGGAGAAGCGCGCTGTGCGCGACGCGGCGCTCAAGGCGGGGGCGCGTTGGGTGCGCCTTGTTGAAGAGCCAATGGCGGCGGCGATCGGCGCAGGGCTCGCCGTCGCTGAGCCGTCAGGAAGCATGATCGTTGACATTGGTGGCGGTACCACGGAGGTTGCGGTCACGAGCTTGGGCGGCATTGTCACCGCGCGCAGCATCCGCATTGCTGGTGACGAGATGGATGAGAACATCGTTGCCTACGCGCGTCGCAAGTACAACATGCTGCTTGGTGAACGCACCGCCGAAGATATCAAGATGGCGATCGGTTCCGCGCACTCTGGCGAGTGGGATGCGCAGCGCATCACCCTCCGTGGCCGCGACCTGCTCACCGGCCTGCCACGCTCTGTTGAGGTGACGGCACCACAGATCCGCGAAGCGCTAGAGCCTTCACTTGTTGAAATCATCAACGCGGTGCGCGACACCATTGAAGAGACACCGCCAGAGTTGGTGGCAGACATCATGGATCAGGGGATCGTGCTCGCCGGTGGTGGAGCACTCCTGCTCGGCATTGAGGTACGTCTTGCGGCAGAGACGAACATGCCCGTGCGCATTGCAGACGACCCACTTACGTGTGTGGTCCGCGGCACTGGGATCATCCTGCAGGAAGTGGATACGCTCGAGAAGCTCCTGGTACCAGAGACCTACCAGCGACCGCTGCGATAAGGGCGCTGCGTGCTCTTCCGCTCTCGGCTCCGCATGGGCGCTCGCAAGGAGATCTCCATTGGCGGGCGCTCAAGCGCTCTTCTGGTTGGGCTCACGGTGATCGCGCTGGTCACCTCAGGGAGTGCGCCGAGCAAGGCGGTGCGTGACGCACTCGCCGAGCCGCTGCGGCTTGTCACGGAACCACTCGCCGCACTTGGCCGTGGCCTTGCAACGGTTGGCGCGGTGGC
>JAUMDJ010000137.1:0-4449 GCA_032121895.1 Chloroflexota bacterium
TCAGCGCGAACGGCGTGATAAGCACAGCGACGAGTCCAAAGAACGGCCCAAGCAGCATGATTGGCTTGCGACCAATGTGATCCGCCATGATCCCGAAGATCGGCGAGCCTGCAAGTTCGGTGACATAGAAGGCGAGGGAGATCGCCGCAACGTCGGCGGTCGTGACGGTGATCGTGCCCCCGTCTCGAAGGAAGGCGGTCCAGAAGACGAGGAGGGCGCCCGTGGTGCCCGTGGCCGTCCGCAGGACCAGGGTGCCGAGGAGGAGCGAGCGCATTGAACTAGTCATCCGCCCCACGATAGCGGCTCGGTATACTCGCCGCATGCCGAGCAATGTTGCCCAGAGTTATCCATATAAGAGAGAGAGCGAGTCAGAGCGCGCCTCGGCAATTGCGTTAACGCTTGCATCCCGTGAGGGGCTCGCCGAGCGGCTCGCCGCTGAGGCGCTCCCTTACGACAACGCCGCCGAAGACGAAGCGTGGGCGTGGCGCTGTCGCAGCGCTGGCTGCCCTGGAATCATGCACACCGCGGGATACGCACGAGATCGACACGGGCTCGTTGCACTCTGCGATGCCTGCGGCACGATCGCCCTCCGATAGTGGTGCGTCGAGTGCTGCTACGGGTGAGGAGTCATCAGCATGGGGAGTGAGCGCGCGCCAGAGATCGTCCCGATCAGCGCGGCGAACAAGCCTGCGCAGGTCGACATTGTCGGCGATCGTATCCGCGTCGCCTCACTAGAGATCGTTGACCGGGCGCTCGCCGGCTACCTCGAGAGCCGCTCACCAGAAGAGCGACCAGAGACGGTTGAACGTGCACTGCGCGTCGGCCTGATGGCCCTGCAGAGTGCGAGCGGCTCTATTGATGTTGATCATGTGCGCCGCGCCTTTGACAAGTTCTTGAGCGACGCCGCCGACTCCAATAAGAAGGCGACCGCAGAGGTGGAAGAGATCCTGAGAAAGAATTTCGCCACCGAAGGGGGCGTGATGCCGGCCACCCTCGAACGCTTCATTGGCGACAAGGGTCAGCTCGCCCAGTTCACCAAGGATCTCTTTGATGAGAATCGCCGCGACTCGGCGATCGGAAAGCTGAACACGATCCTCGGCACCTATTTTGACGGCGATGCGAGCAAGCTCGCCCACCTGCTTGACCCCACGCGCGAAGCCTCACCGCTGAGCAGTTTCCGCGCGGAGATCGCGAAACGATTTGACGATGTGCTGCTCAAGATCGTGGAGCTCGACGCGTCGCAGAAGGCGGCGAAGGGCGAGCGAAAGAAGGGGACGGCGAAGGGGGCCGACTTTGAGTCGCGCATTGTCGCCGAATACACCGAGCTGCTCCGCGCAACCAACGACGACATCGAGGGGACGGGGGGGATCACTGGCGCCGTCACCGACTCAAAGAAGGGCGACGCGGTGATCACCATCAATGCAAAGGATGCCTCCGCTGCCGTGCTCCGCATTGTGGTTGAAGTGAAAGACAAGGGGATGACGGGGCCAGCGATTGAGAAGGAGCTCGTGGAGGCGCGAGAGAATCGAAAGGCTGAAGTGGCGCTGATGGTCTTCAGCGAGGCGGCGGCACCGCCAGGGTACGCACCCTTTCAGATCACGCGCAACGGCGTCTTCTGTGTGGTTGACCCAGAGTCACCAGATGTTGCCGTCCTTGAGGCGAGCTACCGCCTGGCGCGAATGGTTGCGCTCATCCGCATGAAGGCGGAGGGGAGCGGTGCTGATCTCTCCGCGGCCCGTGAAGCGATCGACGCGCTCCGCGCACGTCTCGACTCCGTCAAGGAGATCAAGAAGACACTGACAGCGGTGGATACCGCAACCGAGAAGGCACGTGACGAACTTGATGCGCTACGAGCCGCAATTGCGGCAGAGGTCGACAAGATTGAAGAGCAGGTTCGCGCAAGCAGCGCCGCCGCCGCCAAGCCAGAGTGAGCGGCGCCGCCGCCGACTGGCGCCGTTTCCTCACCGGCCGCTACGCCGCATTCGGCACGCTCGCCGTCTCTGACGCGATCGCCGTTGCACTCGCCGGTGACGGTCTCGCCATCCCACTCGTCACCACGCTCGGCGCCTCCCCCGCCCTCGCCACGCTGATCGGCCTCTTCCCGTTCGTTGGCGGCATCTTGCAGGCGTTCGTCCCCGCCATCTTGCGACGCAATCATGGTGACCTTCGCGGCCTCACCATCGTGATCGCCGCGATTGGGCTGATGCGACCCCTTCTCTACATTGCGGTCGTCGTCTTGATCTGGGCGGGGCTCCTCTCTGCGATCGGCGGGATCCTACTGATTGCGATCGGGTTCGGCGTTGGCGCAACCGCACAGGCACTTGCGGGCGCAAACGTACAGACCTGGTTCGGCCGCATCCTCCCTGAACGCGAGCGACGCTTTGTTGCGCCGCGCGCGCTTGCGATTCAATTCGGCCTCGGGTCCGTGCTGCTCGTCCCTGTTGCACTGATGGTTCGCGTCGGCGAGGCCGACTGGGGGGTGATGATCTACGCCCCAGCGTTTGTAGGCGCACTCGTGGCGAGCCTCGCCTTCATCCGCGCCATGCGCAAGTTGCCGCGACCCGGCGCGCTGGCGCCTGAACGATCAGTTCGTGGCGGCGCACTCTCCACTCCAGTGCGACGATTCATTCGTACCAACGCGATCGCCGCGCTCGGCGCAGGCTTCGCCCCGTATCTCTCCATCTACGCAATCGTCGTGCTGAATCAGTCGGCGGCGTACGCCATCCTCCTCTCTGCCGTCGGTTCTGCCGCCGCGCTCGTCGGCGCACTCATCATTGGCAATTGGCTTGAGCGCGGCTCCGCGAGTCGCCTCTACCGAGCATCGCTGATCATTCGCGGCGTGGGTATGGCATCGTCAGCACTCGCCGGACCCTGGAATCCGTTTGCGCCAGCCATCTTGGTCATTGTGATGGTCGTCGTCACCATCGGGTTCGCCGCAGGGATGCTCTCTGCGCAAGAGCGACTCCTCCGACTCGCAGAGCCAGGCGAAGTGGTACGCGCGCAGTCAACCTTCGGTGCCGTGAATGCCGCCTGCCTCGCCACTGGCCAGGCGGTCGGTGTTGGCGTGCTCGCCGTTTTCCCCATCGCTTATCCAACCTATGTGGTGATCTTCCTTGTGACTGGCGCCTTCCGTCTCGTTGCGGCAGCGACCGCCGATGTTGGAGACGGCTGGGATTCAGCAACGCGGCTGCATCACGGCGACGAGATCGCAACTGAGCCTGCGCTCGAATCCCAGCGCTAGCGCGCTGACACGCCTAAAGCGGCACCACTGAGCCGGCACGGCCCCACCCCGCGGGCGGGGCTACACTAGGGGCGAAGCCGCACCGCGGCACTGCCCAAGGTGGCAGGCATAAACGAGGCAGGGAACGAGGAGGGGGCACGATGCGCGTACCAGTAGAGATGCCGCGACTCGGATACGACACCGAAGTAGGGAAGATCGGCAATTGGACCGCCAAGGTTGGTGACACCGTGACCGCAGGTCAGCCGATCGGCGAGCTGGAAACCGAAAAGGCAACGGTGGAGTTTGAATCACCTGCCGCTGGAACGCTCGTTGAGATCGTGCACCCGGCCGGAGCCGAAGTGGCGGTCGGCACCGTGATCGCCTTCGTCGAAGACGGCAAGTAGGTGGAGAAGCCCGGCCGCACGCCGGTCACCTTCACGCCGATGCGCGCGGCGATCAGCCGCCGCATGGTGGAGTCAAAGTCAAAGGCTCCTCACTTCTACGTCTCCACCGATATTGAGATGGAGGCGGTGACCGCCGCCAACAACGCCCTTAATGAAGGGAAGAGCGGCGATGACCGCGTCACTATCACCGCCTGGCTCGTCCGCGCACTTGCGCAGTCACTCGCCGCAGCGCCTGCACTGAATGCTGTCTGGAGCGGTGAGACGCTTGAGCGCGTCGACCAGATCAACATTGGCATCGCGATCGCCATCCCAGACGGCCTGATCGCGCCAGCGCTGCTCGACTGCGCGAGCAAAGATCTCGCCACAATTTCATCTGAGCTTCGCGACCTTGTGACACGCACCAAGGCGAATAAGTTGAAGCCCGCAGAATTCTCAGACGCAACGTTCACACTGAGCAATCTCGGCGGCTTCCCAGTGACGCAGTTCACTGCGATCGTCACACCACCGCAGGTCGCCATCCTTGCGACCGGTCGCAGCGAGCAACGCGCTGTGGTGCGCGACGGCGCCGTGGTCGCGCGTCAGATGCTCACCGCCACACTCTCCGCTGATCATCGCGCCGTTGACGGTGCACTTGTTGCAACGTTTCTTGGCGACCTAAAGTCGCGACTCGAATCTCCTGAGGGCCTCGCCTGACCGTGGCCTCCTCTCCCCTCCCGTGACTGACCAGAACGCGCCGATCGGCGGCCGCTCCAACTATTCGCATGGTGAACTGAACGAGAGTGACCTGCACGCTGATCCCTCGACACAACTTCAGCGTTGGATTGA
>JAUMDJ010000138.1:0-8215 GCA_032121895.1 Chloroflexota bacterium
AGGCGAACGCCGCAGTGAAGGCCTTCTGTAAGGAGGAGGGTCTCACCACACCGCCAACCGCGCAACCAAAACTGACGATCACGATCTCAGGTCTCCCAGAGGAGACGACCACGATCGTGGTGGAGCCACGTGGCGAGGCCTTCGGCGCTGAATAATCCCTGGCTCACCGCGCAGGACAAGACAGACAGATGGCACAACTCCTTGATCTAATCTGACTCAGCGGCGCGTCAGCGCCACAAAGCACGGAGGGTGCACATGCATGACGAATACTTTGACGGTGGCGGTGATTTTGGCAGTGATGACTTTGGTGGCGTCGACGACCCTGGTGGAGACGGTGGGCCGTTTGATCTAAACAACAACGGGACAGGACTTGATGAGTTCGTCCTCTTCGCTGCGATCACTGAGGATCAACGACGACGCGAAGAGAAGCGCGCAGCAAAAGCCGCTCTCGCTGACGAGAAGAAAGTGGCGAGTTCGTCTGGCTGTCTCTTGCCACTCGTTGCAGTTGCACTGCTGGTGATGCTGCTCGCTATCTAGAGAGTCGGGATTCAATCGTCGCGCGCTGCCAGCCGCCGCGAATCTTCAAGTTATTCGGTTCGCCCCCCGCGCGAAGCGCAGCATCTGGAACGAGCCCCACAATCTCACTCTCGCCGAGCTGAACGCCGAGCGCACGCGCCTCACGCTCCGCACGGTCACGAATGCTGTGCAGTGTGATTCCCGCTTTGGCAGCGCCAATCACGTCGTGCAGATTCATTGAGAGCTGTGCGCTGTGAACGCTTGGCAGCGCAAAGCCGAGCGCTTGCAGGTTTGGCACTCCTCCGGACGCACTCCCTCGCATTGATGCGGCCGCGCTCCGTGCCGCACGGAGGAGTTCCGCCTCTGGCGCACCCGTAAGTTCAATATTCCATGCCGCCATCAGTGGACGAACGCCGACCGCGACAGCGCCAGCAGTGATATGCGGCGCTGCGGGACCCTCGTCAGGTTCGTGCGCTGGATTTTGCTGACGTGCCGCAAGATCCTCGAATCCACCGCGTCGAATCTCTGGAAGTGCGCGTCGCGCCTCAGCGCGCGCAACCGCGCCGTAGAAGTGCACCGAGAGATCGAGGTCTGCGGCGAGTGCACGACCAAGCGTCCGCGCTGCGGCGATTGCGCCGCGCTCGTCACCGGCGGGACCAAGCGGCACGATTGGGACCACGTCGATCGCGCCAATGCGTGGATGGACGCCGCGGCCGGCACCGCTTTTTGCAGGTGACGCAAGGTTGATCGTTGCCACCGCAAGCCGCGCCAGCGCGCGTGTTGCAAGGATCAGTGCGTCTGCTTCACCCACGTAGGTGTAGACGCTTCGGTCATGGTCAGCGTCGTGGTGAACGTCGAGCAGCTGCACGCCTGGCGAGCCTGCGACCACTGACGTAAAGGCGGCGAGGATTGATGCGTCTCGCCCCTCGCTGACGTTCGCAACCACCTCATATGGTGGGAGCACCGAGGGCATGCGCCCGTTCACTCAAGGACTCGGCGCATCACGGGCCAGCGTCCATCTGGGCCAGTGGCCGCGACGGCAAAGCCGAGACGCTCCCAGAATCGTTGCGTCGCCGAGGAGGTGGCCTCCGCATCGAGCGCCGCCGCCGTGGCAGGCTCTTCTGGGTACGCCTCTACCGCGGCGAACCCTGCGCCACTTAACCGCGTCAACACTCCTTCAACAAGCGCGCTCCCCAGCGCGCTCCCGCGTCCCGCGGGGACCACAGAGATGCACGTCACCACCGCGGGCGGTGGCGTGGAAGGGAGATCTGGATAGCGATCTCGAAGTCGTTGCGCGCGAGGAAAGGCGGAGAGAGGGCCCGCCTGGCAGTACGCGACCGGCTCGCCCTTCGCAAGCAGAATCCACCCCATTGGTCCACTGATTGGAAGTTGGCGCGTCAGGAGTCGCAGCTTCGCCGGCTGCCCTGGCGCCGCCGCGGCGTCGCGAAGCACCTCTTCACGCGTTGGCGCCTTTGGAGCAAATGGATTGAAGGCTGGCGCTTCGCTCACCTCTGCGCCGAGAAAGGCGGCGAGTGCCGCCTTGCCGCCCGCAGGGGCGGTGGCGCGCGGCGTCACGTTCGCGGGCCGCGCATCTAGGTGGGCCGCCTTACTCCCTTTGTCTGCATCCTCCCACCAGGTGCAAGTGCCGTGATCGGCATCGTCACGAGTGCACGGGGGGACGAGCGCAAGGTCATCGGCGCTCTCCACGCCGATCAGTTCAAACCCATCGCCGATGTCAATCCTCATCGTCTGGGATACTAGCCCGCATGGGAACACATGCGTCAGAAGAGAACGAGAAGCTCGGACCGATCAACGTTCGTGCCTGGCTTGCCGGAGCAGTCGGCGTGGCGATCGGTCTCATCACCGTCGCGGTAATCGCAGTTGCCGCCGGAGCCCTCTAGGCCCCAGCGGCAGTCTGCAGTTCAACAGAGTTTGATCAGCGCCGTGCTGCGCGGCGTGCACCCTTTGGTGCTCCGCCGAGTGTGCGCTTCGCTCGGGATGCAAGTGCGCTGAAGGCTCGGCCGATCAGCGAACCAAAGAGTCCTCCGAGCAGTGCGATTGGAGCACCGATCACAACGATGTTGATCGCGGCAACGATCACCGCTCGCCCCACGTTGATCAAGTTTGCGAGTGCGCTACTGATCTCGTACCCGAGATCAAAGTCGCCTGATGCAGCATTAATAGGAGAGACCGGGAGGGAGAGTGAGAGCATAACGCTCGCCATCTCAACCTGATCCTTCACGCCGCTGAGCTGTGCTTCAAAAGATTCAATGTCTCCCTGGATGCGGCTCAACTCCGACTGCACGGCCACGACATCCGCAACCGTCTGGGCGCGATCAAGCAGCTTAAGGAATGCATCCTCGCTCGCGCGAAGGTTCTCTAGTCGCGCCTCAAGATCAAGCACCTGCATGGTGACTTCGTAGCTGTAGATGTCTTCATAGAGCACTTCACCTTCGCCGCGCAGCGATGCCATGATGTCGCTGAACTCTGCGGCAGGGACACGGAGGGTTACGCTCAGGTAGAGATACTCCCCTTCGCCTGAGCGCGAGCTTGAAGAGATGTACCCACCTGCTGTCTCGACGATGGTTGTGACGCGCGCCAGTGCGTCATCGACGTCGGTTACTTCAAGCGAGAGGCTGCCGTATCGAACCACATCGCTTGTGCCATCGCCACGAGTTGAAGAGACTGTGTCCCCAAACTCAGGGGCCGCACCACCAACGCCGATCTCTTTGCCGCCTGGGTAGCTTTCGTCAAGCCCTCCGCCTAAGTTGTTTGATCCGCCAGCGACTCCGATTCCGGAGATCAGGGCGAGGGCGAGGGCAAGGACGGCACCGACGACTGCAGGGAATCCGAGCCGTGTCATCAGGGCGCTTCGTGTTCTCATTCGTTCACTCCTTCTCTTTGGGCTCAAGAGAGCCCTTCAGTCCTAATAACGCCCCGGGCGTGGTGGGGGTTCCAGAGGTGCTCAATTGAGCACGAAATGAGCGCTAGAAGAGGCCAACGATCTCCCCGCCGCGAGTTAAATCGAGGTCGATCCGTTCGCCGCCAGGTACCTTATTGAGGCCCGGCATCAGGCGCATGTCGCCGCAGATCGCGGTGATGAAGCCTGCCCCCGCCGCCAACGTGACGCCACGAACGGGGACTCGGAAACCGGTCGGGCGACCGAGTTTGCTCGCGTCATGGGAGAGCGAGTACTGCGTCTTCGCCATGCAGATCGGAAGCTTCCCGTAGCCGAGCTCCTCGAGTCTCGCGAGTCGTTTTGCGGCGGCTGGTGCAATGTCCACGCCGTCCGCGCCATAGATCCGCATTGCGATCGTCTCAATCTTCTTGGCGAGTGGCGCATCGTCTGCGTAGATCGGCGCGTACTTCGCCTCACCAGAGGTGACCGCCGCCCAGACCGCCTCGGCGAGTTCCGCCGCACCCTTGCCACCATCAGTGAAGTGCGAAGAGATCACTGCGGCACGTGCCCCTGCAGCAAGCGCGACACGCTTGATCGCCTCGTGCTCTGCTGGTGTGTCGGTTGGGAACTTGTTGATTGCAACAACCGCGGGGATGCCGAAGGCGAGGACGTTCTCAATCTGCTTCGCAAGATTCTGCGCGCCGGCCTCAACCGCTGCAACGTTCTCCTGATTGAGTGCTGGGTCGAGCGGCTTCCCCGCCACGATCTTCCCAACGCCACCGTGCATCTTCAGCGCGCGCACCGTCGCCACAATCACTGCCGCATCTGGTGCAATGCCAGAGGCGCGGCACTTGATATCAAAGAACTTCTCAGCCCCCATATCTGCTCCGAAGCCAGCCTCAGTCACAACGATCTCGCTCGTTGCAAGTGCCGCGCGATCAGCAATGATCGAGTTATTCCCGTGCGCAATATTTGCGAACGGTCCAGCGTGCACAAACGCAGGGCCACCTTCCAATGTTTGCAGCAGGTTCGGCTTGATTGCGTCACGCAGCAACGCCGCCATTGCGCCAGCAACTTTCAGGTCTTCAGTCGTGACCGGCTTCCCGTCCGTCGTCTCTGCAACCACAATGCGCCCAAGGCGTGCGCGCAAGTCAGCAAGGTCAGATGCGAGTGCGAGCACCGCCATCACTTCGCTTGCAACTGTGATCACTGTCTCTGATTCGCGGACTACGCCATTCTCTTTTCCACCGAGACCAATGATTGTCTTGCGAATTGCACGGTCGCTAATGTCTACAACGCGCGGCCAGGTGATGGCGCGCAGATCAATGCCAAGCGCATTGCCGTGATGAAGATGGTTGTCGAGGAACGCCGCAGCGAGATTGTGTGCCGCCCCAATGGCGTGGACGTCACCCGTGAGGTGCAGGTTGAACTCTTCCATGGGGATCACCTGGCTGTAGCCACCGCCGGCGGCGCCACCCTTGATGCCAAAGACCGGACCGAGGCTCGGCTGGCGGATCGCCACCGTTGCCTTCTTCCCGATCACGTTGAGCCCCTGCGCAAGGCCGATTGTGGTGGTGGTCTTCCCTTCGCCGAGTGGGGTTGGCGTGATCGCTGTCACCACCACGTACTTGCCGCGCTTGCCGAGCTTCTCCATCCGCTCGATCGCCTCAATGGAGATCTTCGCCTTGGTTCGGCCGTACGGCTCAACTTCGTCGGGAGTGAAACCAAGATCCGCCGCAACGGCGTCAATTGGCTTTGGCGTGACGCTGCGCGCGATCTCTAGGTCAGATGGGAAGGACATGGTCGAAAGTCTACGCCCCAGCAGCCCGAAGGGCCGCCTGCGCCGCCTGCAGCACGAGGATCGCGTTCGTCATAGGGCCCACGCCCCCTGGTACGGGGCTGAGCGCCCCTGACTCACCGATCGCTGCGTTCACGCTCTCAGCATCAACGTCGCCCACGATCTGGTCGCCGTCGGCATGGATCCCAACGTCTACCACCACGCAGCCTGGCGCAACGTGTTCACCACGAACAAGTCCACGCACGCCCGCCGCCACCACCAGGATCTGCGCCGTGCGCGTGACCGCCCCCATGTCTGGCGTCTTGGAGTGGACCACTTCAACCTGCGCGCCGGCGAGCGCGAGGAGCTGAGCCACAGGGCGGCCCACTACGGCGCTCCTTCCCACCACCACCGTACGTTGTCCACGCGGCTCAATATGGTGGGCGCGCAGTAACTCCATTACCGCTGCCGCCGTTGCGGGGAGGAGCGTGCCGTCAAGGTCGCCCGCGTTCAGGCGCGCGGCGTTGGGCTCGGTGATTCCATCAATATCTTTCTCTGGCGAGATCCCCATCACGACCCGAGTGCGACTCACCCCCTCCGGGAGTGGTGACTGCAGAATGATTCCCGCAACATCGGCATCTGCAGAGAGACGCTCCAGTGTTGCCTTGATCTCGTCCTCCCCCGCTGCAGCGGAGAGTGAGATCTTCTTGACGGCAAAGCCTGCCGTCTCAGCCTGCTTCAGGAGTTGTTCCATATAGATAAGCGCAGCCACATCCTCTGTTGCCGCGACAGCGGCGAGTACTGGCGCGCGCCCGCCTCGAGCAGCAGATGCGCGTTGCACCAGCAGCGCGGCCTCGGTGGCGAGTTCGAGTGAACGAGGACGCGCGCTAAGGGCTCGGCTCACTGCGGGGTTGCGCGGCGCAGCGCATGCAGTGCCGCTTCCGTCTGGCGTGCAAGTTCTGCTCGCGTCTCCGCGTCTTCAATATATGGAAGATTTGACTCAACGTTCTCGGCGGCACTCTCGCCTGCGGCGCGCGCAAACCGCGCGGCAACGACCAAGTCGCTCTCCGCAGAAGCGAGCGAACGGTCGGTGATGCTCTTTGCAGCTTCCGCAACTGTGACGCTTGCACGAAGTGTTGCGAGTGGAACCTCGGCTGCACGTTGCGCGGCAGACGAAAGGGCAGCGGTGCGAATGTTTCGCTCAGTCTCCGAGCTCTTTGGGAGCTTAAGCGCCTGCATGAACGCGGTAAACGCGGCGGCATCCTCTTCTGCAAGGACAAGTAGTTCGCTGCGCACCGCTGTTGCGCGCTCGAGCACCGCTCGCTGCACTGCTGAGTGTTCGCTCTCACTCTTTGCGAGTGAGAGGCCCGCCACCATCTCGACAAGCGCCGCCCCCATTGCGCCGGTCAGACCAGCGGCGGATCCACCACCAGGGGTTGGGGTTGCTGCGGCGAGTGCAGCGAGATATTCACCAAGTGAAGTTGATGGTAGGTGCGTCATGCAGCCCTCCCTAACGTGCAGAAGAAGAAGTTAATCGGCCTCGTAGCTGCTGGCACGGCCGCTATGCTTTCGCGCAAGCGAAAGTGCAATCGCAAGTGAGAGCACAAGCCCAGCGAGCGCACCAAGTTCATAGAGTAGCGGCGAAATGTCTCTGCCAGCGACCAACCACTGCTCAACCTGCGCCGTGGCGATCAGGATGCGCCGAACGACCGCAACGAGTCCGATGATGAGAAACGGTTCAAGGATCAGTTGTGAGCGAGCAAGTGAGATGCGCAGCGTGTAGATCAACTCCGCAATGATGAAGATGAGGAGGACGCGGTCAAGAATCTTGAGTGCCGACTCAACACCGCCCGACTGCACACCGGCGACGATCTCATGAACGACCTCGCCGCCGATAATAAAGACGGCGACCAGGAGAACTGCGGCAAGTACGAGATCGAGTCCGATCTCAACCAGGCGTAGCGCAGAGCGCGCCGACTCAACGGGGCCCTTGCCGCCTGAGACTCTCCGATTGCGTCGCTGCGTTGGCACGGGCGTAGTGTGGCACGGCGGACCACTTAGGCGAGTGGGGTGATGGACTACGCGTGACTGAGGAGCCCTCCAGCCGGCTCAAGCGACGAGGCGAACGGGAGCGTGCTCCACGAATCGTCAAATGCCTCGATCGTCCATGCGCCGTTTCGACGTGAGAAGGCCAGCACGAGCGTTGCGTCCTCAGTCTCAAGCTCCCAGAGTGTGCGAGGGCCAGAGTCGGCACGGTAGGCACCGTGCTCCTGGCGCAAGGCGAGCACCTTCGTCACCTTACGCACGATCCCCTCGAAGGCGACCGCCTGAGGGGTCCCTTTCCACCAGTGCGCGGTCACTTTGACCGCGACTGGAGCAATCTGCTGCATTGCCATTTCATGCCTCCCGCCCCGTGGGGCCCCCTTCCGGGGTCTGCTGCGAACTAGAACATCTGTTCGGCACGGCTAGTGTCATAGAACATCTGTTCTCTGTCAAGGGGTTGTTTTTGAAGGTGTGCGAGAATCCCCGCACCAGCGCGGGGGCCTCTCCCCGCCCCTAAGGAAGGAGCGCATCGTGAAGGTCATCCTCACCGCCAACGTCCCAAAGGTCGGCAAGGCCGGCGAACTCAAAGAGGTGGCGAGCGGGTACGCCCGGAACTATCTGATCGCCAACGGCCTCGCCATCCCCGCGATCGGCGGGGCGGCGAATCGGGTCGCCGCGGAGATCGCCTCACGGGCCACCAAGGTTGATCGCGTCAAGCAGGAGGCGGAGGAGCACGCCAAGAAGATCAGCGGCACCGCACTCACCATGGGGGTGAAGGTCGGTGAAGGCGGGAAGCTCTTCGGCTCCATCACGAACAAGGAGATCGCTGACGCGCTCGAGCGCCGTGGCATCGCCGTGGAGAAGCACCAGGTTCTCCTTGATGAACCGTTGAAGCAGCTCGGCACGTACAAGGTGCAGGTGAAGGTTGCGGCGCACCTCATCGCTGAGGTGACGGTCACGGTTGAACCGAAGAGCTAGCC
>JAUMDJ010000139.1:0-2063 GCA_032121895.1 Chloroflexota bacterium
CTGGCACGCAGCCTGGAGCGGAGATTCGGCTGAAGGGTCGCGGCGCACCGAACGTGCGTCGACCATCACAGCGTGGCGACCTGCGGATCGTTGTTGCGGTTGAGGTGCCGAAGAAGTTGAGCAAGGAACAGCGCGAAGCGCTTGAGCGATTTGCGAAGGCGAGCGGCGAGGAACGCAACTGAGCGACGGCGGCTGGCTCGAACTCTCAATCACCTGCGATCCAGAGTCTGCAGAGGCGATCAGCGAACGCCTCGCGCGACTCGCCCCAGCCGGCACAAGTGCAGAGCCAACCGTTGCTGCACCTCACACTGGTGATGTCGCGCCACTCCCACACGATCCAACCGCACCCGTGCGCATCCGCGCCTGGATCACTGATACCCCAGAGAGCCGAGCGGCAGCGGAGCAGTTACGTGAAGAGCTAGCGCGCTTCGCCTCGATCGCCGTGAGTGGCCTTGGACTTCGCGGGATTGGCGACCTCAACATCCGTGCGATCCCTGCTGAGGCGTGGGAGACAACCTGGCGGGCCGAGTTCCCCGTGACAACGATTGGTCGCATCGTGATTCGACCACCGTGGAGTGAGCAGGCGAGTGCCGCGGGCGATGCGGTGGTGACGATTGATCCAGGCCAGGCGTTCGGAACCGGACTACATCCAACGACGCGCCTCGCACTTGCGGGGATTCAACGCTGGTCGGACGCAGGCCTCCTTCACGCACTCCCAACGGACGGCGTAGGGATCCTTGATGTTGGAACAGGGAGCGGCATCCTGCTCGCCGCGGCGCTGCAACTTGGCGCGTCTCATGGCTGCGGCGTGGACACGGATCCACTCGCAGTTGAGGCGGCGCAGCGGAACCTGGCGCAGAATGGACTCGCTGCGCGAAGCGAGGTTGCTCTCGGCACCCTTCCGTTCCGTGCCCCTGCGCCGCTGGTTGTTGCAAACCTTGTCGCTGCGCTGCAGATTGAACTTGCTCCGCTCCTCGCCGCCGCCGTCGCGCCAGGCGGTCGAATCCTGACCAGCGGAATCTTTGTGGAGCGCGCTGCGGAGACCGTTGACGCGTTCACGCGTGTTGGCTTGCGCCTGCTCGGTCAATGGGAAGAGGGGGAGTGGGTTGCGCTAGAGTGGACGCATGACTGATTGTCTCTTCTGCCGCATCATCGCCGGTGAGCTGCCGAGCAAGCAGCGTCACTCATCCGACCTTGTGATCGCCATTGAAGACATTGCGCCGCAGGCACCGCTACACCTGTTGATCCTGCCGCGTGAACACATTGGATCCGCAGCAGATCTTCGCGACACACCCGCACACGCGGCGCTCCTTGCGCGCATGCACGCCGTCGCGGCGGAACTTGCCGCCGAGGCGGGATACGGAGATCGCGGCTGGCGTCTGGTGAGCAACGTTGGCGTTGAGGGGGGACAGGCGATTGAGCATCTGCACTATCACCTGCTCGCGGGGAGACAGTTGAGCTGGCCACCTGGATGAACGAAGCGACGCGACCACCACGTTCGCGACTCTCGCGGCTTGCGCCGTTCCTTGTACTGATCGGCGGCTTCGCACTCTTCACGTGGCTCTCTGGCGGGCCGCCAGCGCCTGAACCGCAAGGGCCGCCCGCATCCGCTGCGCCAACACCGCGCAGCTCCGCAGAGACGGCGCAGGCGACCGAGTTCTTGAGCGCCGCCATTCGCGCCGCTGGACTCGGCGTGATCACCGGCGGCGCCGACGTGCGTCCGCCACTTCCACCGCAGTACAACGACCTGCCGCGAGTGGTGGTACGTGGCGCATCGGCGAACGATCCGCTCGGGATCCCGCTTCTCGCCGTTGTCTTCCCAGACGCCACATCGGCGGCGACCGCCGCCCCCGAGATCGCCGCCTACCTCGTGCTCCCCGCCACGCTCGTCCTCGTCCCTCCAGACGCCTCTTTCACCCTGCGGCGCAGCGGCAGCCTGCTGATCATCTTCCAGCGCACCCCCTCCGCCGACCCTGACCCATCTGCGGCAGAGTCCCTCCTCACGGTGCTCTCCACGCTCGGGGAGGAGATCCCGCTCCCTCGCTGAGTCGGCCCCTCGCTGA
>JAUMDJ010000140.1:0-1875 GCA_032121895.1 Chloroflexota bacterium
CCAGATTCGCGCTGTTGCGCATATGCCGAGTAGTTCCCACGGAATCGCGTGACGGTATGGTTGCGAACCTCCCAGACTCGATCCACAACGGCATCAAGGAATGAACGATCGTGACTCGCCACAACGAGTGCCCCGCCGCGAGCACGCAGCGCCCCTTCGAGCCATTCGATCGCTTCTACATCCAGATGGTTCGTCGGCTCGTCGAGGAGGAGGAGGTCTGGATCAGCAATGACGAGTCGCGCCAGGGCAACTCGGGTCTGCTCTCCTCCAGAGAGTCGCGAGGGGGACTCTCCGTGTCGCGAGGTAGGGAACCCGAGACCCCGAAGTGCTGACGCCACTCGGTCGTCAATGGTGTATCCCTCGAGCGCATCAAAGCGTTGGCGTGCGGCGGCATACTCTGGCGTCGCAACGCTCCCCGCCGCCTCTGCCTCCTGCAACGCGTTGGCGATCCTTGTGATCTCTTCTGCACCACTTCGGACCGCATCGGTGAGCGTCGCCGCGCCAAGAAGCCTTGGGTCATGAGACGACTCTTGCGCCAACACTTCAATGTTGACGCCGCGCGCGCGATCCACGCGACCTCGATCCGGTTCGTCTCGGCCAATCATCATGCGCAGCAGCGTTGTCTTCCCCGCTCCGTTCGGTCCCACGAGTCCAATCCTCTCGCCAGCGGCCACACTCACACTGACGTTCTCAAGAATGGTGACTGCGCCAATCTCACGTCCAACGTCGCTCAGCGAGAGAATGCTCATCGCGCACCGCCAGACCGGACTACCCGACGTCGCGCCGCCGCGCGCTCGGTTGCGGTCGCGCCAAGGCTCCCCTCTTCAAGTGACTCGCTCCACCGTGGACCTCGACGCAACGTTGAGGACTTCTTCAGGTCTCCCACCGAACCGGCTGCGCGACGCCCCCGTGGGAGTGGCTGGCAGCGGGGACAGTAGTGCGTGCCGCGACCCCCAAGTGTCACGCGCCGAATCGTGGTGCCGCACCGCATGCACGGCGCACCGCCGCGCTGATAAACGGCGAGGCGCTCCTGCATCTCACCGTCGCCATCGGGTCCCGTGTAATCGTCAATAGACGAGCCGCGTGCGGCCACCGCCTCGCGAAGCAAGGAGACGATCGCATGATGGAGCCGCTCCGCCTCCGCTGCGCGGAGCGCTGCAGCCGTCGCGAGCGGGTGCAGGCGAGCGCGCCAGAGTGCCTCGTCGACATAGATGTTGCCGAGCCCAGCGATGAAGCGCTGATCGAGGAGGAGACTCTTCAGTCGGCCACGGCGGCCCTTCAAATCGGTCGCAAACTTTGACGCCGTGAAGGTTGCCTCTAGCGGCTCTGGCCCGTGGTCTCCAAGTGCCGCTTCGCCGTTCGGATCAAGCGAACGTGAAGGACTCCCGTCCTCTCTCCGTGCGACAAGTGCAAGCCTGCCGAACGCGCGAACGTCACGGAATCGAATCACTCGCTGATCGCTGAGCTGCAGCTCTGCTCGAACATAGGGATCTGGAGCCGACGTAGCCGGAAGCACCACGAGTTGGCCCGTCATGCGCAGGTGGACCATCAAGATCAGACCACCCTCCAGATCGACAAGCACCCACTTTGCGCGACGGCGCACCCCTTCAATCCTCCGACCGGCAATCGCTCGCGTGAACGTTTCAGGATCTGGCGTGCTGAGATTTGCGGTGCGAAGGATTCGCCCTCTGCGGATCGTTGCGCCGCCCACAAGGCGCGCAAGATCACGCGCAACCGTTTCTACCTCTGGGAGTTCAGGCATGCCCGGTCCACCTCTCCATCTCATCCCAGCGGGGGCCAACCTTCGCCTCCACGGTGAGCGGGACGTCGAGGGCGAGCGCCCCCTCCATGGTCTCAATGAGCAGCGGAACGAGA
>JAUMDJ010000141.1:0-6920 GCA_032121895.1 Chloroflexota bacterium
GTAATGCGGATATACCGCAGGGGGAGGCGGCGCTGGCTGCCTTCACTGGACGTAACCAAGGAGTGGCAATGAAGAACCTACGGATCGGCGCGATCGGCGCCGTTCTCCTGATGGTCGCTGCGGCGTGCGGAGGCTCAACGAGCTCCAGCGCCGACACCATCGCCTTCGCGGCGAAGGCATACCCAGAGGCCGGCCCAGCGGATTGCTCCGCTGAGGGCTACTACGGCTTCAAGCGCATCACTTCCACAGACGCCAACACGGTCGTCTTTGAGCTTTGCGCACCAGATGTGGCGTTCATCCAGAAGTTGGCACTGACCAACTTTGTGATCAACGACTCTGGCTACCTGACGTCTGCAACTGCAGACGGAAGCATTGTTGATACGCCAAACGGTACGGGCCCATTCAAGTTCAAGGCGTGGGAGCGTGGTACGCAGATCGTCCTTGAGCGAAACGCCGACTATTGGGGTCAGCTCGCCACATCAGGCACTGTTGTCTTCCAGTGGCAGTCGGAGGCCGCAGCGCGACTGATCGCCCTGAAGGCTGGTACTGCTGACGGCATTGATAACCTTGCTCCGACGGATATCGCGGCATCCGAGGCGGATCCTTCGCTTCAGGTGATCCCGCGACCTGCGCTGAACATCATGTACGTGGGCATGAACTCATCGATTCCAGGCGATCCGTTTGAGAAGCTTGAGGTCCGGAAGGCCGTTGCACTTGCGCTCGATCGCGAGCGCATCGTGAACACCTTCTATCCAGGCGGCTCTGAGGTGGCGAGCCACTTCACGCCGTGCACCATTGCTCATGGCTGCGCCGGTGAAGCGTGGTACGAGAGGAATCTCGACGAGGCCAAGGCGCTAATGGCAGCGGCTGGCTACCCCAACGGCTTCAAGACAACGATCTCGTATCGCCAGGTTGACCGCGGATATCTCCCGGTACCAGCACAGGTCTCGGCCGATATCCAGGACCAGCTGAAGGCCATCGGCATCAATGCTGAGGTCAAGGAGATGGAGTCAACCGCATTCTTGGATGCGTCAGGCAGCGGTCAACTTGCTGGGATGCACCTCCTCGGATGGACCGGTGACTACCCAGACGCAACGAACTTCCTCGATGCCCACTTTGGGCCATCGGTCATTCAGTTCGGGGCACCGATTGACGCAATCACGGGTCCGCTTGGAAAGGCGGGCGCCACGGCGGTGGCTGCAGAGCGTGAAGCGCTGTACGCAGAGGCAAACAACGCCATTAAGGCGAATGTGCCAATGATCCCAGTCGCTCACGGTGGTTCAGCCGTTGCATTCAAGGCCGGTATTCAAGGCGCACACTCGTCGCCACTGGGCAACGAGGAGCTCGCCGCGTTCGGCTCGGGTGGCGATGACATCTTCGTCTGGGTCCAGAACGGTGAGCCTGGTGGGCTCTACTGCGCGGACGAGACCGACGGTGAGTCACTGCGCGTCTGCGGTCAGATCGGCGAAGGTCTTTTCGGGTTCGTGACTGCGGGGGCGGAGACGAAGCCTCTGCTCGCCACAGCCTGTGAGGCCTCGGCAGACCTGCTCACCTGGACGTGCACCCTGCGCACGGGCGTGAAATTCCATAACGGTGCAACGTTTGACGCCACTGACGTGGTTGATACGTTTGCTTCGGTCTGGGACTGCGCAAACCCACTGCACAAGGGTCGTACGGGCGCATTCGAGTATTTCGGATACACCCTCGGCGCGTTCTTGAATCCCGAAAGCTGCACCAAGGCAGAGTGAGTACTGCCGCACTCTCCGCCTTCGGGTGGTGAGCGCGGAAGCCCCCGTCGCCACCTTCGGGTGACGGCGGGGGCGTACTCTTCAATCTCGACAGCGGAGGGATCTCAGCGAAGATGACCACCTACATCGTGCGACGGCTCTTGGTGAGCCTTCCCGTGATCTTTGGAATCTTGATTTCCGTGTTCGTCATCACGCGGCTCCTGCCTGGTGATCCGTGCATTGCCCTTCTCGGCGAGAAGGCGACGGAGGCCACCTGCGCAGTGTTCAACGCCAGATATGGATTTGACCAGCCGATCCCCGTGCAGTTTCTGATCTACCTCCAGCAAGTACTTACGGGTGATCTCGGAGTATCCATCAGGTTCGGTGTACCGGTAACCCAGCTCATCATCGATCGCTTGCCGACGACCGTTGAACTTGCTGCGATCTCGCTGACGATTGCCACTTTTTTTGGCATTAAGCTCGGCGTGCGGTCAGCCACGAAGCGTAATTCACGCACCGACGTGTCAACGATGATCTTCGCCAATCTCGGCGTCTCCGTCCCTGTCTTCGTCCTTGGACTGCTACTCGCCTACTTCTTTGCAGTGATCCTGAGAGATACACCAATCTCACTTCCGCCGGCGAATCGCTACAGCGCAGGCGTGATCCCAACCGAGATCGCTGACGCGTGGGGCCTTTCTGGCCTGCAGGGTCCGCTTCGCGGCCTGCTCGACTTCATCTCAAATATGGCGATCCCCAATGCAATCCTCACGCTAAACCCTGGAAACCTCGTTGATGCGGTCCGCCACCTGATCCTCCCCTCCGTTGCCCTGGCGACGATTCCGATGGCGGTGATCGCGCGCATCACGCGTAGCTCGCTTCTTGATGTGCTCGGCTCGGACTACATCCGCACGGCTCGCGCGAAGGGTCTTTCGGAGCGCGAGGTGGTCTCCAAGCATGCGCTGCGAAACGCACTCCTCCCTGTCGCCACCGTTGTCGGCCTCTCGCTAGGCGGACTCCTCTCCGGGGCGGTGCTGACGGAGACGATCTTCGGATTTGCGGGGATCGGCAGGACGATCGCGGAAGCGATCACAGCCCGCGATTACGTCGTGGTGCAGGGGGTCACCGTGATTGTCAGCGTTGGCTATGTGGTGGTGAACCTGATCGTTGACATCAGCTACGCATATCTTGATCCGCGCGTGAGGGTCAACACGTGAGCGGATCGCGCGAGACCTCAATCGCCCAGACGCCGTTCCGACGCGCGTTACGCTCTTTCTTGGAGCAGCGCACGGCACGAGTGGGCCTCTCGCTTCTCGCCGTGCTCGTCGTTGCTGCACTTGGTGCGGATCTCTTCGCGAGCTACAACCCGATTGAGGTCCTGATTGACAAGGAGCCAGGCGCAGTGCGACTTGCAGGTCCCTGCATCAACGCGCTCGGATGCGAAGGGCCGCAGCACATCTTCGGCTTAGATAGCAATGTGCGCGACGTGTTTGCTCGCGTGCTGCACGGTGCACGACTTAGCCTGCAGGTCGGATTCCTCACCGTTGGCTTTGCGATCGTGCTTGGTTCGTTGATTGGCGCCGTCTCTGGATTTGTCGGCGGATGGGTGGACAATCTCTTCATGCGCATCATGGATGTGCTTCTCGCCTTCCCAAGCCTCCTGTTGGCGATCGCGATTGTGACTGTGATCGGTCCCGGACTAATCAACACGCAGCTGGCGATCGGTGTGGTGGCGATCCCCATTTATGCGCGTGTGATGCGCGCCTCCGTCTTGAGCCTGCGTGATCGTGAGTTCGTTTCGGCGAGTCGCGCACTCGGCGCATCGGAGACCTCGATCCTCTTCCGCAAGGTGCTGCCAAACGCCCTGACGCCGATCATTGTGCAGGGGACGCTCGGCATTGGCGGCGCAATCCTTGACGTTGCGGCACTCAGCTTCCTCGGCCTCGGTGCGCAGCCACCAACAGCCGAGTGGGGTTCCATGATCGGTTCCGATCGCAACCTGCTCTTCTCGTCGCCACATGTGGTGATCTTCCCAGGCATTGCGATCACCATGACCGTGCTCGCCTTCAACCTTGTCGGCGACGGTCTGCGTGACGCGCTCGACCCACGGCTGCAGCGGTAGGAGGGGGCGATGGCTGATCGGCTCCTTGAAGTGCGCGACCTCCAGACATCATTCCGCATGCGCGACGGCATCGTTCGCGCCGTAGATGGCGCTACGTTTGGTGTGGATCGCGGCGAAGTGCTCGGTCTCGTGGGTGAGTCGGGCTGCGGAAAGAGCGTGACCTCACTCTCCATCCTGCGCCTTATCACGCCGCCCGGCCAAATCACCGGCGGCAGCGTCCGCTTTGACGGCCAGGACCTGCTCACTGCAAGTGAGGCGGAGATGCAGAAGATTCGTGGCAATCGAATCGCGATGATCTTCCAGCAGCCGAACTCGTCGCTCAACCCGGTGCAGAAGCTCGCGGGTCAGATCGGCGAGGTGCTGCGCATTCATAAAGGCCTTGATGAGAAGGCGGCGCGCATGCGCGGCATTGAGCTCCTTGAGCTGGTCGGGATTCCTGACCCAGGTCGCCGTGCCGACGCCTACCCACATGAGATCTCTGGCGGGATGGCGCAGCGCGTCATGATCGCCATGGCGCTCGCCTGCGAGCCCGAGCTGCTCATTGCCGATGAGCCAACCACGGCACTCGACGTGACGATCCAGGCGCAGATCCTTGAGCTGCTGCGCGACCTGCGTGAGCGACTCGGAACCGCCATCGTGCTTATCACCCATGACCTTGGTGTGGTCTCTGAGTTCTGCGACCGGGTAGCGGTGATGTACGCCGGTGAGGTGGTGGAGGAGCAGGGTCGAGACGCGATCTTCGACAACCCCCGACACCCGTACACGCAGGGACTCCTCGGTGCGATCCCGCGCGCAGGGACGGGTCGCGGACAGCTCCGCGTGATCCCAGGTCAGGTTCCTTCGCTCACAGAACCCATCTCCGGGTGCCGATTTGCGGATCGCTGCGGACAGCGTGAAGCGGCGAACCTTGCCGCATGTAGCGCACAGCATCCTGATCTCCTTGCACATGCGGGTGCTGATGGAAGTATCGTGCGATGTCATCTCTACGACCCTGCGCACGGCGGCGTTGCGGCAAAGGGGGGAGTGCGATGAGCGAAGAGCGCAGCGCAGCAGCGAAGACGGCATCCGCGGACAAGTCCTCCGCGAGCACACCACTCCTTGAGGTGCGCGGCCTCGCCAAGACATTCCCAGTTCGCGCCGGGGCGCTGCAGCGCGTCGTGGGTCAGGTGCGCGCCGTTGATGGCGTCGACTTTGAAGTGCGCGCGGGCGAGACGCTCGGCCTTGTAGGTGAGTCTGGTTGCGGAAAGACCACCGTTGGCCGCCTGATCCTCCGCCTCATTGAACCAACGGGAGGCTCTGTCCACTTTGAAGGGACCGACATCACCAAGTTGAACGGAGCGCAGCTAAAGGCGTACCGACGCAAGGCGCAGATCGTCTTCCAGGATCCGTTCGCAAGCCTTGACCCGCGCACACCGATCGGCGAGGCGGTTGCTGAAGGGCTGCACATCCACAAGATTGGAAGCGCGAAAGAGCGCGAGGCAAAAGTCGCGAAAACGCTTGAGATGGTGGGGCTCCGACCCGAGAGCGCGCGCCGCTACCCGCATGAGTTCTCTGGGGGTCAGCGCCAACGTGTGGGGATCGCTCGTGCACTTGTGCTCGACCCAAGGCTCATTGTCTTGGACGAGCCGGTCTCAGCGTTGGACGTCTCTATCCAGGCGCAGGTGTTGAATCTGCTCGCCGAACTTCAGAAGGAGCTCGGGCTCTCGTATCTCTTTATTGCTCACAACCTTGGGGTGGTGGAACATCTCTGCGATCGGATCGCGGTGATGTATCTCGGCAAGGTGGTGGAGACGGCACCGGCCGCGGATCTCTTCAAGGACCCATCGCATCCGTACACACGCGCGCTCCTCTCGGCGGTGCCTGAGCCCGACCGAAGAGAACGTCGTGATCGCATCATCCTGGAGGGTGATGTCCCTTCCCCGTTGAATCCACCGAGCGGCTGTTCATTCCACCCGCGATGCAGAGAGAGCGCCGCCGCCTGTTCGGCGGAGACGCCCTCCCTGATCAACCTTGACCCAGCCGGTACGCGCCGGGTCTCATGCATCCGTCGAGGAGCAGACGCGATCTAAGCGTTCCCTCCAGCCTTCACTGGCGCGCCCGAAGCGAAATAGTCTCGTGCCCATGCGGGAAGCTGATTGGCAATTCGTGCATCAAGCCCGTTAAAGTTTCCCGCCCCAACGATTGCGAGCCCGAATGTAACGACCGCATACGTGAGGTGCTGATTCACGATGCCATAGGCAAAGTCCCATGCCGCAACAAAGAAGAAGAGCATCATCAGTGCGCCCGCCGCTGCGGCGAACCGTGTGGCAAGCCCAAGGATGAGCGCCGCACCAATGGCGACTTGGCCGAACTGCACCAAGAAGTTAATGAGTGACATCGCGCCATCGTTCGCCGCAAGGCTTACCCAGAGTTCGTGGGTTGGGTTGAACACGGTCCCTTCGGCAACTTCGCCGGTCACAAACGGCCATCCGAGTGTGCCACTCGTGCCGTAGGCGAGAAAGCCCTTGGCGCTCCAGGCCCCGCCTGCGCCAATCACTTTCTCGAGCCCCGCCCAGAGAAAGATGGTCCCGATCACCACGCGACCGAGTGCGACTGCGTTTGCAAACCATGTGTTGCGCATACCCGCTCCTCTCATTTCTGGAGCGAGTCGTCGAGGATGCCCGCGATGCGGCTCGCTCCGCCTCTTTGAGTCTGCGCCTACGTGAAGGAAATAGGTAATCCCGAGCGGGGCGCTAATGATTGGATTGAGGGTGCGCGCTGGTCTTCTGGTGCGACTAGCGGTTGCGCTCGCTCCGCACGAAGAGGAGTGTGCCAATGCTCAGCATCACCACCGTCAGGATGGCAATAAGACCCACATTCCAGATTGGCTCAGAGAGAACCGCCACGTTCGGATAGCCGTAGTAGGCGCCACGGACCAGGTCGACCGCGTACCTGAGCGGCGCGATGTGGCTGGCGATGTCTAGATACCAAGGCAGGTCACGAATAGGATTGAATGCGCCCGCCAGGAAGAACTGCGGCAGGAAGATGAATGGAAAGAGAAGGTTGGCCGAACGCTGATTCGGGAGCAGGCTCAC
>JAUMDJ010000142.1:0-7021 GCA_032121895.1 Chloroflexota bacterium
TCGCAACGAGGCGTGCGATATTGCGTGCGTCGTCGTCTCCACTCGGGCACTGCGCCTGCTGATCTGCATAGAAGACCTCCATGCCGATCATGTCGTACTGGATGTAGGCGCCGCGGTTTATCAGGCGTGACTGGTAGTCATAGTCGTCACCAGATGGATTGGAGTGGCAGAGGACGATGCTCTCCATCGGCACGCCACGCGCGGCGCAGAAGTCGAGGACTTCATCGCCGTATCGGAACCAGGCGGGCATGTGGACCTGCATGGGGAGATGCGTCTCGCGCTGTGCGACGCATGCGGCGGCGAGTGACTTCTTCTCGCGTGCGGTGAAGCTGCTCCCCACGCCGATCTCACCGATGATGCCGGAGCGCACCTTTGTCCCGCGCGCACCTTCGGTGATGTCGCGGATGATCTCCTCAGCAATATCGCGCTCACTCTTTGCATCGTTCTCCGCAGGTTGCGATGCATCAAGGTAGTAGCCGGTTCCCATGATGATGTTTAGGCCAGTCGTGCGGCTAATCTCAGCGAGCCCCTCTGGGTCTCGGCCGTTTCCGTCCGCACTCGTCTCAATGATGCTCTTCCCGCCCTGCGCCACGAATCGCTGCAGCTCTTTCACCGCGAGCGCGCGGTCGGTCATCGTGCAGTTGTCCTTGTTGACAAACGGATCGTGACGCAACTCCCACAGGTTCTCCATGGAGACCTTCTCGTCAACAAGCGCGCGTGCGCGCGGCGAATCGTTGAGCGGCGGATGCCACCACGAGAGCACGTCGTTCAAGATGTGTTCGTGAGTCAGCGTCAGACCGAGCTTCGCAGAATCAATAACGCCTGTGACGGTCTGGATGTTGCTCATGCACGGAGCGTAGCGCGGCGGCGGTGAAGGAGCGCGGCTGAGACCACGCCCGCAGCGAGTAACAGCGCGGATGCGGTGAAGATTGGGGTGAGCGCGAGAAGGTCCCCTTCGCGTGGAGAGCCAGCGCGTGCGGCGATGGAGGCGGCGGCGAGCCCTGCAACATTTCCTGCGTACAGGGGGAAGAGCGAGAGGCTGAGCGCGGCCGAGCGACGCGCGGGGGCAACGCGCTCGGCAAGCCAGGTGAAGACTGCCGCCTGCAAGAGGGCGGAGACGGCGGCGATCACAGTGACGGCGACGGCGAGGAGCGGCAGGGTTGGCGCAACGGCGAGTGCAGCGGCGGCTACCGCGCCAGCGGCAAAGGCAGCCCCCGCGCTGCGCGCGATTCCAACACGGCGGAAGGCGTAGAAGGCGATCGCTGGCGCGGCAACAGCACCGATGAGCGCGGTGAGGCCGATCAGCAGCCCAACGGCTCCAGCCACTCCTGGGGTGGCGAGCGGCTCCGCCATCCCCGCCACGCCTGGTCCAATCGAAACCTCTGCAATGCGCAGCGGCAACGCAGGACGGAGCATGCGCTCTCCTGCGATCGCCAACATCAGGACGAGGTAGCCGGCACGCGCCAACGGGTCCGTGAGCACCTCTACGATGCCGCGTTTCGCAACCTGGAGGACGCTCCCCCGCTGCTGGACGGTCGGGCGCACATCAGGAATCGCAACGATGTTTGCGACGATGAGGACGCCGTTTAGCAGCGCCGCAACCGCGATCGGCGCGGCGAGTGTCAGACCGAGACCGCCGATCAGCCATGCGGCAAGGAGCGGTCCTGCGGCGAAGCCCATTGGCGCCGCGGCGCTGAAGAGTGAGATGACACGCGCACGCTCGCGCGCTGGTGCAACTTCACGAATCGTGGCGAGCATGACACCGGTGTTGCCGAGCCAGAAGCCGAGTGCCACGGTCGCGGCTACCAGTTGCCACGCCTGATCGGCCACCGCGAACGCGATCAGTGCGGCCAGCGCAATCAACCCGCTGCGGACGATGACGAGTCGACGAGAGCGGAGCTCAGCGATTGCGAGCCAGATTGGTACTTGCGGCGCACCAATGACAAAGAGACCTGCGATTGCGATGCCAGTCAACGAAGCGATGTCGCCGATCGGCACGCCCGTCCCCTCGAGTGCGAGTGGAAGGTACGAGTAGATCATGCTCACCCCGAAGATCTCGGCGAACTGCACCGCGATGTAGACCGCAAAAATTCGTCGCCAGGCGGGATGTCCTTCGCGCGCGCGGCTCACAGTTCGCCTCGCTGGGCGCGCGCTCGGATCAGCTTCGCCTCTTCGAGGATCGCGGTGCGCACCGTCTCTTTTCGTGACTCCCACGATCGCACCTGACGAGCCATGCGCGGGTTCTTCACAAATCGCTCCGCATGACGGTCAATGAAATCCCAGTAGAGCGTGGTGAACGGACACGCACGGTCGCCAGTAGAGAGCGTTGGATCGTAGGCACATGCAGAGCAGTCGTCTCCCATGCGCGAGACGTACGCGCCCCCTGAGATGTATGGCTTGCTGGTGATCTTCCCTAGGTCTGCGAACTGACTCATTGCCACCACGTTGGGGGTCACCACCCAAGGGTGCGCGTCAACGAATGTCTCAAGGAACCACGCGTCTACTTCTTGCGGGCGCACGCCAATCAGCAGTGCGAAGTTTCCGAGCAACATCAGGCGCTCAATGTGGTGCGCATGGCCGCCGCTGATGAGCTTCCGTACGACCCGAGAGATGCACGCCATCTTCGTCTCGCCGCTCCAGTAGAACGAAGGGAGCGGTTCGGTGTGGTTGAGTCCGTTTGACGTCTCCCACTCCTTCCAGAATCGATCGTAGGCGTGGTGCATGAACTCGCGCCAACCGAGAATCTGTCGGATGAACCCCTCAATTGACTGGAGTGGAATCTCAGTCGGGCGGCGTGCGAACTCATCAAGTGCGCGGATGCTGATCTCATGTGCGGTCAGCAGACCAAGATTCATCGCACTTGAGAGGAGTGAGTGGTAGAGGTGCTCGTGCTCACGCGACATCGCATCCTCGTACGGACCAAAGTCCGCCAGACGTTCCGTGCAGAAGCGCTCGAGCGCTTCAAGGGCCTGCCCTCGATTTGTAGGCCACCCAAACGAGTCAACCTCGCCGAAGTGCGTCGCTGATTCGGCGCGCACCTCGTTGATCACTTCCTGCGCCGTATCTGTTGGAGAGAAGTGCGGCGCGCTCGGTACCACCGCCCCCTTTGGCAAGCGGCGGCGATTCTCCTGATCAAGGTTCCATACGCCCCCTAGCGGTTCGTCGCCTGCGCCGGGCTCCATCAGCCATCCGCGCGCCTTGCGAACGCGGCGGTACCAGAACTCCATGCGCAACTCCTTGCGCCCGCTCGCAAACTCCTCCCACTCATCGCGCGTGGTCAGCCAGAGCTCGTTCGGCACAATGCTGAGTTGCACGCCGGCCTGATCGGCCCAGGTCTGCATGCGCGCGGTTAACTGCGGCGCGGCAGGCTCCATTGCGAGCAGGTGGGTGATCGGTGCATGTGCCTGCGCGGCGGTGAGCCCCTCTTCGTAGGTGGCGGCGCGAAGCGCCTGTACGTTGAGACCTTGTGCGCGCAACTCCGCAACGAACTCACGTCCGGCGCTGCGCTGCGCAACGAGTGCCTGCACGTGTCTCGGTGCCGTCTGCGCGTCGAGCGATTCGATGAAGATCACCCCCGGCGCGCTGGATACGTCCAGTAGCGCAACATGAATTGGACCCACCTGGTCGGTGAGTTGATCTGGAAGAACGAGAATGTGCGAAGCGACGCTCACTTGGCCGACCGGCACGCATCGCTGCAGTACTTCACCTCACTCCAAACCTTTGCCCAGCGTCGGCGCCACGAGAAGGGTCGACCGCACGACGCGCAGATCTTCTCAGCGCGAAGGCTCGGCGGGACGTGCCGAGACGCGTCGTGCGTTTCGCGCGTACTCCTCTTATTCGCCACGGGGTACGGGGAGTCCCTTGACGGCACGCGCATACGCCTCCAGCGTCCGCGCTCTCGCCACTGCGTGATCAACGATCGGCTCTGGATAGTGCACGCCGAGCGTGATACCGGCCGCTGCGAGTGCTGCGGCGTGTGCCCACGGCGCATGGATTGCGGGTGCCTTGAGTGCCACAAGTTCAGGGATCCAGCGACGCACATATGCACCATCCGGATCGAAGTTTCCCGCCTGGGTGACGGGGTTGAAGATGCGGAAGTACGGCTGCGCATCGGTTCCACTCCCCGCCGACCACTGCCATCCGCCGTTATTCGCAGCCACATCTCCATCAACAAGATGCTGCAAGAAGTGCGCCTCCCCTTTTCTCCAATCAACGAGCAGATCTTTAGTCAGGAATGATGCGGTGATCATGCGCGCGCGATTGTGCATGAAGCCTGTCTCGCGAAGTTGTCGCATCGCCGCGTCCACAATGGGGTACCCCGTGCGTCCGTCACGCCACGCGTTGAACGTCTCTTCGCGCGTATCCCACTGGATCGCATCGTACGCAGGCTTCCAGGAAGATCGTGCCGCGTGCGGTGCGTGCCAAAGCACCTGGGTGTAGAAGTCACGCCAGGCAATCTGGCTCACCCAGAGCCGCTCGCCAGATCGTTCCCCTTCACGCTCGGGTGGGAGCGGGAGCAGTCGCGACACGAGCTCGCGCGGCGAAAGCAGCCCAAGATGCAGTGCCGCGGAGAGTCGACTCGTCCCCTCTTCATCCGCAAGTGTGTTTCGTCGTGCGGCGTAACCGTTCGCGCCGTTGCCGCGTGCGGCGGTGATCCATTGATCTGCCGCGGCGCGGGCAGCGCTCTCGCCTGGCACAGGGAGAAGCGCGACCGTTGCTGTTGGCTGCGCTGCGCGCTCAATCGCGGCGTGGTCGGGTTGCAGCGCTGGGGGAGGTTTCAGTGATGGTGGCGCGGGGAGTGTTGCTGGTGCGGCGAGAGGCCGCTCGTTGTTCAACGAGACGCGCTCAAGCCAGCGGCGGAAGTACGGCGTGTACACCCCGTAGGCGGTTCCGCCACCGGTGAGTAGCTCGTCTGGTTCGACAACGGTGAGGCCACGTGTGGCGTGCACGCTGACGCCGCGCGGCGCAAGGAGCTCCGCCACCGCACGATCGCGCGCACGAGCGTACGGCGTGTGATCGCGCGTGAAAAAGAGTGCGATCTCGTTTGCAGCGGTGCCGCTCGTGGTGAGGTGTTCCACGAGTGCGGGGAGCGCGCTCGACCCGGGCCCCTGCACCTCCAGGAGCCTTGAGTTGCGCGCCGCAAGTTCCATCGAAAGTTCGCGCAGGCTTTCGCGCAGGAACCAGGTGCGATTTGCGCTCGCGCGATGACCCGCGAAGACTCCTGGCTCCCAGATGAAGATCGGCAGGAGTGTCCCGTGTGTTTCGTGCGCGTGGGCTGCCGCCGCAATCAGCGCAGGGTGATCGGCGAGGCGGAGATCGCGACGCAGCCAGAGGATCGTGATGGGAGCACTCATCGTGCGGCGATCATCCCACGCTCAGCGCGGACTTGGCGCCTCGAGATCCTCGGGTGAATCAATGTCTGCGAGGGCGGCGCCGAGTGGGTCAAGTCGGCTCACGATTCGGGGGTCAAGCGGCACAGCGCCGAGTGCCGCTGCAAGATCGCGGAGTCGAGGGAGCTGGCCGTTGCGCATCGCTTCGCGGAGTGCACCGAGCGCTGCGGCGAACGGGAGTGGCTCACCCTCCTGAACGATCATGCTCCCCTGCGCCGCAGCCATCAGCCCCAAGAGAAGTGGCGGTGCGAACGGTGCGTCGGCGGCGAGGACGATCACGCGCGTTGCATCGCCGTGATCGCGGAGTCGATCGCTTGCAAGCAGATCGGCGAGTGACGCCGCTGGCCCCGCATGCAGCACACGATCTGTCACCACTCTTGCCGGATGGGGTAGCGACGCATCACCGAGCACATAGATCTCGGAGACCGCAGCAGCGAGCGTTGCGTACGCAGCGTCAAGGACTCGTACTCCTGCAAGCTCAGGGCGACCTCGCAGATCAGCGAGCGCCGCTGGAATGAGCGCGTCGAGCTTTCCGCCAGGAAATCGACGGCTGGCGCCACCAGCAAGTAGGATGCCGATCGCGCCGACTTGGACGCTCTCTGGTGCGCTCCCCGGCGCCATCACCGACTGCTATGCCGTTGCGTCAGCAGGGATGAGTTCAACGATTGCGTTGTAGTCCGGCACGTGGCTGATTGGATCTCGGTGCACGCCGTCAATGAGCGGATTCGCTTCAGGGAAGTGCATCTGCACGCTCCCTGCGCGAATCGGTGCCACCTTGATGTGTGCCTGCACTTCGCCTGTCGCGCTGCGCACACGCACGGCGGCGCCATCGACAAAGCCGCGGGCGGCGGCATCGGCCGCGGAGATGAGGATGTCGCTTCGTACCGCACCGTTGAGCGGATCCTTATCTCGCCAAACCATTGAGTTGAACTGCTTGCCACGACGTGTGGAGAGGTTCAACATCCCTGCTGGGAGGGTCGCTTCAATTGGGAGCACGCTTGCAAAGTGCGCCTTCCCGTCGGGCGTGGCAAACACTTGCCCTTCACAGAGGCGCTCGCCGCCCCACTGGATTGCATCGCCACTCTCCTTCAGTGTTTCGATGCCTGCATAGGAGGGAACAATGCGTGCGATCTCTTCGCGGATCTGCTGCGTGCCCCCAGGGAATGCAACCAGGTGCGCACGTGCGGGATCAACAACCTGCGCCAACTGCGTGAAGACCTCCCACTCCGTTCGCGCTTCACCGATGCGCGGTCCTGGGATCTCGGGACTGAAAGCAACGCGTCGCTCTGTGGTGGTCTCCGTTCCGCCGCCTGGAACTTCGTAACGCGTTGTGGCGGGGAGGAGCAGGACCGCCTCGCCCGGATCAACGAGCATCTGGCTGCTGACCACAATGTCTTGGTGCACGCGGAGCGGCACCTTGGCGAGTGTGCGCGCAACCGCTTCAGGATCCGGCATCGTCTCCAAGAAGTTCCCACCAACACTCCAGAGCACGTCAATCTCGCCTCGCTCAGCGGCGTCAAGCTGCTGTGGCGCCGAGCGTCCACTCTTCGGCGCGATCGGGAATCCATACGCTGCAGCAAGTGGTTCGGTGTAGCGCGACTCAATGGGGAGTCCGCCTGGCAGCGCCGTCG
>JAUMDJ010000143.1:0-3864 GCA_032121895.1 Chloroflexota bacterium
GCTCACGCTCGGCGCGCAGGCCGTCTGTAAGGAGCGAAAGGTCGGTGTACTCATCACCACGTTCGCGGCTGACGCGCTCAACGGATTCAAGCTGATCGGAGAAGAGCGACTTTGAGTCAAAGAGGAGTCGCCCAATCAGCGTGCTCTTTCCGTCGTCAACAGATCCTGCCGTAGCAAAACGAAGAAGGTCGGCCTCCATCAGAAGTAGCCCTCCTTCTTCCGGTCTTCCATGGCCGCCTCAGAGACCTTGTCGTCGCCACGCGTTGCGCCGCGCTCGGTAATGCGCGCCGCTGCAATCTCTTCCACAACCTTTGCCACCGTGTCGGCAACGGACTCCACCGCAGCGGTGAGGTTCGCATCGCCCATGGTGCGGTAGCGGACGCTCCGCCTCTGTGAGGCCTCACCGGACTTCAGGGCAACGAATTCGTTGACGGCGTAGAGCATGCCGTCGCGCTCCACGACCTCGCGCTCGGCGGCGAGATAGAGCGAAGGGATCTCAATGTTCTCAGCTTCGATGTACGACCAGATGTCCAGCTCCGTCCAGTTGGAGAGCGGGAAGACGCGAATGCTCTCACCAGGAAACACCCTGCCGTTGTAAAGACTCCAAATCTCCGGACGCTGGTTCTTTGGATCCCACTGGCCGAACTCGTCACGGAAGGAGAAGACGCGCTCTTTCGCGCGAGCCTTCTCTTCATCGCGGCGCCCGCCACCAAAGAGGGCATCAAACTTCTCGCGCGCCGCGGCCTCCAGCAAGACCGGCGTCTGGATGCGGTTACGCGAGCCATTCGGCTCCTCTTTCACCACGCCGCGCTCAATCGCATCTTGTACAGAGGCAACAACGAGTCGCAGCCCGAGTTGTTCCGCCCAACGATCGCGATACGTAATCACCTCAGCAAAGTTCAGCCCCGTATCAACATGCATCACAGGGAACGGGATCGGCGAAGGAGCGAAGGCCTTTCGCGCAACATGAAGCATCACGATGGAGTCTTTCCCGCCGGAGAAGAGGAGGCAGGGGCGTTCCATCTCCGCCGCAACCTCGCGGAAGATATGGATGCTCTCCGCCTCCAGGGCGGCGAGCTGGCTCATCACGTGGCTCTTCATCGTGCGCTTCTCATCCCGCTGATTCTGCCGCACCTGCGCCACTCGCACCGTCGAGCCCGAAGCCCGCCGCATCAAGGAGTAGACGCACCTCGTCGGCGCGATCGGGGTGACAGACCACAAGGTCAGGGAGGAGGAGCTCTGGGACATTGTATTTGAGCGGAGAGCCGTCTAACCGCGTCGCAACAAGCCCCGCCGCCAGTGCCACCGCAACCGGTGCTGCTGAATCCCACTGGTACTGCCCGCCAGCATGAATGTAAGCGTCGGCTTCACCACTCACCACCGCCATCACCTTCACGCCAGCTGATCCCATTGGTAAAAGTTTGGCGCTACCCGCTGACTCGAGTGCCGCAATAAAGCCTGGCGGGCGTGTGCGACTCACCGCAATACGCAGTGGGCCTGCTGGGCTTGGGGGTACGACAGTCCGTGCATCGCTGCTGTAGATCACGCCGCGCGCAGGGAGTCCAACGACGCCGAGCGTCAACCCGTGACCGCGCTCCCAGAGCGCCACATGCACAGCAAAGTCGTCACGCCAGACTCCAGCAGAATCTTGTTCGCCAAACTCGCGTGTGCCGTCGAGCGGATCAATGATCCAAACGCGTTCGGCGATCAGCCGGCGCGGATCATCTGCCGCCTCTTCTGAGAGGAGGCTATCTTCTGGCCGCTCGTTCGCGAGTAGCTTCATGATGGCGCGGTTCGCATCGCGATCCCCTGCAGTCCGAAGTGCTTCGGAGTCTGTGGGTGTATCCGTTGCTGCACCGTTGCGGAGCTGTAGCAGCAGCTCGCCAGCGAGGGAGGCTGCCTGCGCTGCAATCTCTGCGTCGGACTCGCTTCTCATCATCAGGGGTCAGGTTAGGGGTTAATCTGACAGCATGCGAGAAGAGCAGCGCCGTGAAGGGAGCCCAGCGCTTGTCGTCCTTGATTCAGCGGGGGTTGACCTGCTGGAGCTGGTGCGCCTCGGCGCGCAGCCGAGCAGCGCACTCCACCGTTACCTCGGCAACGAAACTACCGTTCTACTCTGCGATGAAGAGAACACGCCACTCAGTGAGCTCTCGGCCACCGAGGTTACGCACGTACGACCGCTTGCGACTGGAGTTGGCCTCGCCTGGAGTCAAGAGCTGCGTCGACATGTGTCAAGCATCACGGAAGTTGACGCTCCGACTATCGCGCTGATCGCATACCTCCCACCCTCAATTGCAGAGTTAAACTCGCTCATCACGCGTGCGAACGAGATAGATGCGAAGCGCATCTTGCTCTGCGCACTTGTATCTCGCACGCCCGCGCCAGATGGTGAGGTTCAGCCATCTGGTCTTCTGCGCGCAATCACATCCGCCGTGAAAGAGTTGCAGGGCTCGCTCCCAACGTGTCAGATCACGCCGCTTGCAGTGCCATGGCCGAAAGGTGATCTCAACCCCGAAGACCTTGTGCGCGCCTACGGTGCAACTGAGGTCGTGACTGGCGCAGAGCGGTACCCCGCCAATGCCCCAACCGGGTACCCCGTGAGTTCCACAGAAGAGATTGAACGAGCGCGAAACACCGCCTGGGGGAAGGGGGCGGTGGTCCTCTTCACCGGCCTCTCAGGGTCTGGGAAGTCCACGATCGCTGCGGCACTCGCCGAGCTTCTCAGGGATGAAGGGGCTCGCGGCGTTGCGCTTCTCGATGGCGATGCGATGCGGCGCAGCATCTCCGCAGGTCTTGGCTTTGACCGAGCCTCGCGCAACACAAACGTGCAGCGCCTCGGAGCCGCGGCAGCTGAACTTGCCCGCGCAGGTGGCATTGCGATTGCGGCACCAATTGCGCCGTTTGCAGAAGGGCGCGCGCTTGCTCGCAAGGCCGCGGTGGGCCTCCCATTTCTCCTCGTGCACATCAGCACACCGCTCGAGGTCTGTGAGCAGCGAGACCGGAAAGGACTCTATGCGAAGGCACGTGCTGGAACGATCAGCGACTTTACCGGAATCTCTTCGCCGTATGAGGCTCCAGACGACGCAGACCTTGTGATCGACGCCTCCGCTGTGAGCGCATATGAAGCGGCAACGCTGGTGAAGGAGTTGCTGAAGAAGTCTGCTGGCTGATCTAGCGGCGCGTGATCTTCCTGATACGAGAGGTGACCGACCAGAGCAGGCGCTGAGCAACAACGCGCAGTAGGTCAATCGTGTGGACTCGCTGGAGGACTTGAGGCTCCACCCTTACGTCAATGCCAGGGCGGCCAGACCCATCCTTGAGCACTGCGCCGCTCGCGTAGAGCATCCCCATCGCGGCCCGAGTCGCAACCTCCCCAGGAACGCGACGATCCGTGGCAGCACGATCGCTTGCGCTGCCGCTCGCGAGCGGCGGGATCGGCGCGGCTGACTCGCCCCTTGGCGTTTGACCGCCAAGTGCATCAAGGTTGCCGATCACCTGCACTCCAAGCGCACGGATCGTTGCCGCGCTCTCCCAGCCAATTGCATCCGCGCGTTTGATTGCCCAGCTCGGTGTCACCTGTTTTGGCTCTTCTGGCCCGGCTGTTCGGCCCTTCATGTAGAGCGCGGATCCGCGCGTGATCATCTTGTAGAGGAGGGGTCGCGTGATTCCCGCCTCGGCGAATCGCTCATTGAGGGCGCGGATCAGTTCAATCTCTTCCGTAGTCATGGATCGATTCGCTGTGTCGTTCTGCGGTTTGAGTGTTCCCGTTTGAAGGTTCAGAAGCGCCTCAAATGCCTGGTAGATCGCCGACTTGTTCTGTTCGTCAACCATCACCACGCTGAGCCGTTCTGGACCCACCACGGA
>JAUMDJ010000144.1:0-2071 GCA_032121895.1 Chloroflexota bacterium
CCATAGTCGGATCCTACCCCCTCTGGTAGGCTTCGCAGTCCTGTCGCGGACCCGTGGTGTAGCGGCCCAACATGCCAGCCTGTCACGCTGGAGATCGCCGGTTCGAATCCGGTCGGGTCCGCCAGGAGACTCTTTCTTCGTCGGCTACGATTCCTCTATGCCACGAGAGATCCCTGTCAGCGACGGCTTCCCTCCAAGCGATCGCACGCGCGTCCGTCGCCTTCCCGAGCGCGGCCTCTACGAGCGGAGCGAGATCTATCCAGTCGTCGACGCGGCACTCACCTGCACCGTGGCCTATCTCCTTGATGGGCGTCCGATGGCCACCCCAACGGCCCACTGGCGCGACGGTGATCACCTCTACTGGCACGGCTCTGCAGCGAGCCGGTTCCTCAAGCGCGTCGTTGGTACTGAGGTCTGCGTCTCCATTCACCTGACAGACGGAATTGTCCTCGCGCGCAGCGGCTTTGATAGTTCCATGAACTATCGATCTGCAACACTCTTTGGAATTTGTGAAGAGATCACTGGCGCGGAGAAGGTGGCACAACTTGACATATTCGTAGAAAAACTCGTCCCTGGACGTTCAAAAGAGCTGCGTGCCTCACACGACCAAGAGTTGAAAGCGACCACGATGCTTGGCATGAAGATCAGCGAGGCATCCGGAAAGATTCGCGACGGTGGCGTTGACGACAATCCAGGCGATGCGCATGAGAGCGTTTGGGCCGGCGTGCTGGAGTTAGAGTCGCGCTTCACCAAATTGATCCCTGATAGCGACACGCCAGTGATCACTGCGCCATCGCAGATCCTAGAGCAGATGATCGGAAAGAAGATCTAGTGTTGATTCGAGTGAGCGCGAAAACGATTGATCAGGTGGCACTCGTTGCACTCGCCGCACTTGTGCTGACGTATTCGGTCGTGATCGGTGACGCATCGTCGCCGTCGGCTGGTTGGGCGTGGCTCGGCGTTGCAGCTATCCTGCTCGGCGCAAACGCGGCACGTCTTAACGTTGGCGCACGACCATCAGAGCGCGGTGTTGCAGTTGGTGCTGCGGCGTTAGCACTTGCGCTGCTGCGCATCACTGGGATCCTTGCGGAGGTGACGCTGCTGGCTGCGATTGCAGCGGTTCTCGTTCCGCTGTTGCTTGTCTGGATCAGCCGCCGGCGATCTGCTCCCCGCCGTCAATCGTAATCGTATTCCCCGTCACCCAGTTCATTCCTGGCGCTGAGAGCGCCACAATGGCGCGACCAACATCATCTGGTGTGGTGAGTCGCTTCCCTGGGTGCTTCTTCATCACCACGTCAATCCAGTCTTGGCTTCCCGGGATCTTACGTAGCGCGGGAGTATCAACAACGCCTGGCCGCAGTGCGGTGACAGTTGCACCTGGGACAAGCGTTGCGAGTTCAATCGCAAGCTGACGACAGTGCGCTTCAACTGCGGCCTTGGCGGCAGATACGGCGCCGTACATCGGTACTGCTTTCGAAGCGCCTTCGGAAGAGGTTGCAAAGATTCGCGTCGTCGCGCCGATGAGCCCGGCGGCATAAAGGCCCTGCACCCAATAGACGAGTGAGTGCGCCATTACGTCGGAGGTCATATCCATCTGCTTGCGCGTGATCGTTGGCGTGTCGCCAGAGGGGAGGAAGGGCTGAAGGCTGCCGAAGGCGAGCGAGTGCAGCACGATGCCGAGCTCTGGTGCGGCGCCAGCGGCACGCGCGGCGGCGAAGCGTTCGGCGAGCTGCGCGATCACTTCGGCGCGCTTCTCATCATCGGCGGCGTTGCCGCGGATATAGAGCGTCTCAACGCCAGTCGCCTGGACCGCGGCAATGGCGGCATCAAGCTTCTCGCCGCGGGAGCGCCCGAGATAGACGCCACAGATGTTGTAGCCAGCCTCCGCCGCGTGTCGCGCCGAAGCTTCACCAATGCCACTGGAGGCGCCGAGCACGAGGGCCCATCGCTGCACGCTCTTCTCTGCCATCTAACCCCCTGCGCTCTCTGTGGCTTCCTCTCCCTAGGGTAGCCGACCTAACAGCCCACACGCCTGCGCCAACGCCTCCCTGCGGTACCCGCGTACGATGCA
>JAUMDJ010000145.1:0-1727 GCA_032121895.1 Chloroflexota bacterium
AGGTGAGTGAGGCGCTCGGCCTCCACGTCGTTCCGCCAACGATCCTTCGCGACGGCCCAGCAGGTGCAGGGGCGGTGCAACTCTGGATTGAACACCTCGGCGTGCAGCGTGCAATTGATGCGGTAAACGGAAGCAGTGCTGCACTCCGTCCGATCGTTCTATTTGATGCGATCGTCAACAACGGCGATCGGAAGGCGGGGCACCTCCTCCCGATCAGCGACGAAGTCATTCTCGGCGTAGATCATGGCGTCACCTTTGCCGTTGAGCCAAAGTTGCGCACTGTACTTTGGAACTGGCGGAGCGAGCCGCTACTCGCGGCCGAACGCAACGCGCTGACCCGCGGTGCTGAACTCCTTGTTGCTTCTGCGCCACACGCGCTCACCGAGCGTCTCCGCGAACTGATTAGCGACATAGAGATTCAGGCGCTCCGTGAGAGGATCAACGCCCTCTTGGCGGCAGACTCCCTCCCCGAGCCCTCCCCTGAGTGGCCGGCACTCCCCTGGCCTCTCGTCTAGAGGCGCTCACTGCTCCCAACGCGCTGCGTTAAGGGAGCAACGACTCGTCGAGGAGCTCCTCCACGGTGAGGTCGGCACGAATCCCCTGATCAGGGAGTCCGCGGAGGAATTCAAGCGAGGTGGCCCAACCAGCGCGATCAATTGCCCCGAGCCCCTCGGACTCTTGCACGAGTCCACGCCACACGTTGATGGTTGCCTTCATGACCGCCAGTGACTTCGCGCGCGTTGCTTCGTCGGCAGCAACTTCAGGAACAACCTTCGCCGCCGCATCCACGCCGAGCTCAGGGTTCGCACTGATCTGCTCCATGGCATCAAGCGTTGCTGCAATGAAGGCGCGGATCGCGTCCCGCTTTGCGCTGATCGTCTCTGGTGAGCTGATGAGACCAGGTCCTGCGAATGGAGCAGAGGCCGATGCGTAGAAGACGCTCAACTCAAGTCCCGCCGCCTCGGCCTGAACCAGGTCGTTGTTTGCATAGCCGGTCACCGCGTCCGTCTGCCCCGTGATCAGCGCCTGCGTCTGACCGAAGTCTGGGTAGAGCTCAAGTTGAATATCTGAAACTTCAAGAGCGGCGTCGGCCAAGATTCCAAGGAGTGTCAGGTATCCAGAACCGTACTGACCAGGCGTCCCAACCTTTCGGTCCGCGAGATCACTCGGCGTGCTGATCCCAGCGTCCGCTCGAGCAATGATCACGTTGGGAAGGATGCCGTAGACCGTTGCCATGTAGCGAATCGGAATCCCATTCGATACGGCGGGGATAACACTCGTTCCATCGGCGAGGGCAATATCCACGGCGCCGCTCCCCACGAGGTTGATCAGGTCTGGATCGATCTGGTTCTGGATGGTCACATCAAGGCCAGCGCGCTCATATGCGCCGCTCTGCTGTGCGAGGTAGAAGGGGGCGAACTGCACGCTGGGGATGTAGCCGAGCCCCACACTTAACGCGGTGCGCGGAGCACTCGCAGTGGGCGAAGCGGGCGTACCCTCGCACGCACCAACCACAATGGAGAGGCTGATCACCGCGACCAACATCAGATTGAGCTTTCGACCGAGTGACATGACTCCCCCTATCTCTGTATCCGAGTGCTTAGCCGTTCCGCGGCAACAACAAGAGTGTATGCAAAGGCTCCAAGTAGCGCGATCTGAACGAGTGCCGCAAAGAGAAGTGGTGTGTCAAAGAGTGAACCGCGAGCAAGATTCACAAGGATGCCGAG
>JAUMDJ010000146.1:0-1882 GCA_032121895.1 Chloroflexota bacterium
GCGGCTCGCTTATCAACGAGGGCGATCAGGTCGGCGTCGGTGAGCTCCTTCTTGATGTCCGCCAGTGCGATCGCTTCGCGATAGAGCGCATCGAGCGCCTCACCCGTGAGGTCGTGCCCGAGTTCGGTGAGCTTCGCCTGGAGTCCGCGTCGACCGGAGAGCTTGCCGATCGTGAGTGATGAGCCGAGCAGCCCAACCGACTGCGGCGTCATGATCTCGTAGGTGAGCGGGTTCTTCAGCACACCGTCCTGATGGATCCCCGACTCATGCGCGAACGCATTCGCGCCAACGATCGCCTTGTTCGGCTGCACCGCAAATCCGGTGAGGTAGCTCACCAACCGACTCGCGGCGGTGAGCTGTTCCGTCTGGACGCGAATGTCGTGCGACTCAAACTGACCCGGCCGTGTGCGCAGCGCCATCACCACCTCTTCAAGTGATGCGTTACCGGCGCGCTCACCGAGTCCGTTGATCGTGACCTCCACCTGGCGCGCCCCAGCCTGAACGGCGGCGAGCGTGTTCGCGGTGGCGAGACCGAGATCGTTATGGCAGTGAACGCTCACCGTGGCATCGCGGCCAACCAGGTCAACGACGCGCTTGGTGAGCGCAGCGTACTCGGATGGGATGGCGTAGCCCACGGTGTCTGGGATGTTGACCGTAGAGGCACCAGCGCTCACTACCGCCTCGTACACCTGCATCAGATAGTCGTAATCCGTGCGGCTCGCATCTTCGGCGGAGAACTCCACCTCGGCGTCGCGACCGAGTCGCTCGCGCGCGTACTTCACCCATTTGACCGCCTCCGCAAGCGCAGCCTCGCGCGTGGTGCGCAACTTATGCGTCAGGTGGATGTCTGAAGTTGCAATGAAGAGGTGCAAGTGCGGTCGATCAGAAGCCTTGATCGCATCGATGGCTCGCTGCGGATCGCCATCCTTGCAGCGCGCGAGCGCCGCAATGCCAATCCCCTTGGTTGACTCCGCGATCTGGCGTACCGCTTCAAAGTCGCCCTCTGAGGCGGCTGGGAAGCCGGCCTCAATCACGTCCACCTTCAACTTGGCGAGCTGTCGCGCAACCTCCAGCTTCTCCGCAACGGTGAGGCCGGCGCCTGGCGCCTGCTCGCCGTCACGCAGCGTGGTGTCAAAGATGCGTACCGCACCAGTCGCGACGCCAGGTCCAGGTGCGCCGTTCACTTGGCAGCACCCTTCTCCGCAGCACCCTGTGCGCCGTCGATATCAACCTCAACTGGATTGAGGAAGGTCATCTGGCGACGAAGCTCACGGCCAACCTTCTCGATTGGGTGCCCAGAGTTCGCGGCGCGCAACTTCTTATAGTTCGGTCGACCCGCCTCATCCTCAGCGATCCAGCCCTTGGCGAACGTGCCGTCCTGGATCTCGTTGAGAACTTCCTTCATGCGCGCCTTCACCGACGCATCAATGATGCGCGGGCCGGAGACGTAGTCGCCGTATTCGGCGGTGTCCGAAATTGAGAAGCGCATGAAGTCCAAGCCGCCGCGATACATCAGGTCCACGATCAGCTTCAGCTCGTGCATCGTCTCGAAGTAGGCGAGCTGCGGATCGTAGCCAGCCTCAACCAGCGTCTCCCACGCACTCTTCACGAGCTCCGCCGTACCGCCACAGAGCACCGCCTGCTCACCGAAGAGGTCGCTCTCCGTCTCATCCTTGAAGGTGGTCTCCATGATCCCCGCGCGCGTGCACCCGAGTCCGTTTGCATACGCCATCACGCGCGCACGAGCGGTCCCCGTTGCGTCCTGATGCACCGCAAAGAGTGCAGGGACGCCGCCGCCTGAAACATAGACAGAGCGGACCAGGTGCCCTGGACCCTTTGGCGCAACCATGCCGACGTCAATTCCTTCTGCCGGCGAGATGCG
>JAUMDJ010000147.1:0-16900 GCA_032121895.1 Chloroflexota bacterium
GGCGGTGTTCAATGTGGTGCTGCAGCACTGACTTGAGTGAGAGCGTCTGCGGCTGGCCATCAACCAGCGCGAGCATGTTCATGCTGAATGCGGCGCGGAGTGGCGTGAGCTTCAGCAGCTTGTTGAGCACCTTGTGCGGATTGCCGTCGCGCTTCACCTCAACGTAGATGCGCATCCCGTCGCGGTCTGACTCGTCGCGGAGGTCGGAGATCCCTTCAATGCGCCCCTCTTTGACGAGGTCTGCAATCTTCTCAACGAGCGTTGCCTTGTTCACTTGGTATGGAAGCTCATGAATGATGATCGCGGTGCGGTCGCCACGCGCCTCTTCAAAGCTTGTCTTCCCCTCCACAACAACGCGACCGCGGCCGTGCGCGTACATCTGTCGGATGGCGTCTACTCGCTCTGACTTTCCGGTGAGTGGATTCTTAACGTTGTCGTATCGATAGAGGACGCCGCCTGTTGGGAAGTCTGGCGCAAGTACGAGCGCGCTCAACTCCTCGGCGGTGAGCTGCGGATTCTCTACAAGGGCGATCGCAGCGTCGGCAATCTCGCCAAGGTTGTGCGGCGGAATGTTGGTGGCCATTCCAACGGCGATTCCAGACGAGCCGTTGATGAGAAGGTTCGGCATGCGCGACGGAAGGACGCTCGGCTCCTTCTGCGTGCCGTCGTAGTTTGGCGTGAAGTCAACGGTGTCGTGATCAATGTCGGCGAGCATCTCGCCGGCGATTGCGGTGAGACGTGCTTCGGTGTAACGCATTGCAGCGGCAGAGTCGCCGTCAACAGATCCGAAGTTTCCCTGGCCATCAACGAGCGGGTGGCGCATAGAGAAGTCCTGCGCCAGGCGGACGAGCGCGTCATAAAGGGCGCCGTCGCCGTGTGGGTGGTACTTACCCATGACTTCACCGACGATTGCGGCGCACTTGCGATACGCGGAGCCTCCAGAGAGGCCCATCTCGCCCATGGTGTAGAGAATGCGGCGGTGGACGGGCTTGAGGCCGTCACGCACATCTGGAAGGGCTCGGGCCACGATCACGCTCATGGCGTAATCGAGGTAGCTCGTGCGCATCTCGTCTTCAATGCGGATCGACTTCACGCTGGTGACGCTCACGCCGCCCGGGCTGATCCCGTCTGCGCCGTTATCTACTGGACCCTTTCCGACTGGACCCTTCGCCATCTCGTCACCCCCTTCTATGCGTTCGTTGTCTTCGTCTTAATGCGGTGTATTTGACTAGACATCAAGGTTCTGGACCTTGCGCGCCTCCGCCTTAATGAAGTCTCGACGTGGCTCCACGCGCTCGCCCATCAACATCTCAAAGATTTCATTGGCTGCGGCTGCATCTTCAATCCGCGCCTGCAGGAAGACACGATTCTCAGGATTCATTGCCGTCTCCCAAAGCTGCTCTGCGTTCATCTCGCCGAGCCCCTTAAAGCGTTGCACGTTGACGTTCTTTGTCTTGAACGAGGCAACCGCCTCGTCACGCTCCTTCTCTGAAGAAGCGTACTTTGTCTCTTTACCAGTACTAATGCGGTAGAGCGGTGGCTGTGCAATGTAGAGGTAGCCCGCTTCAATAATTGCGGGCATGTAGCGGTAGAAGAAGGTGAGCAGCAGCGTGCGAATATGCGCGCCGTCCACATCTGCGTCAGTCATGATGATGACGCGGTGGTAGCGCAGCTTTGCAAGATCAAATGAGCTGCTGCTGTCTTGGATCCCTGCGCCGAGCGCAACGATCAGCGTGCGAATGTTGTCGCTCCCCAAGATCTTGTCAATGCGCGCCTTCTCAACATTTAGCAACTTGCCGCGCAACGGGAAGATTGCTTGGAAGCGGCGATCGCGCCCCTGCTTTGCAGAACCACCAGCCGACTCGCCCTCCACAATGTAGAGCTCCGACTTTGCCGGATCGCGCTCTTGGCAGTCGGCGAGCTTTCCTGGGAGCGCACTCCCTTCAAGCGCACCCTTGCGCAACACCAGGTCGCGCGCCTTGCGCGCCGCTTCGCGACCGCGCGCCGCATTCAGCGCCTGGCGAATCACCTCTTTGCCGTCGCCCGGATTCTCTTCCAGGAACTGCAACACACCAGCGTTCACCGCGGTCTGCACAATCCCCTTCACTTCGGCGGTACCGAGCTTCGCCTTTGTCTGTCCTTCAAATTGCGGATCAACAAGTTTGACGGAGATGACGGCGGTCAGCCCTTCGCGCACATCTTCACCAGTGAGGTTCGGATCACTGTCCTTGATTGCGCCATTTTTGCGACCCCAGTCGTTTAGTGAGCTGGTGAGTGCGGCGCGGAATCCCGTGACGTGTGTTCCGCCGTCAACGGTGTTGATGTTGTTGGCAAATGCGAGCAGCGTTTCAGACCATGAGTCGCCCTGATACTGGAAGGCAACCTCAACGCTTGTTGTTCCGTCAACGCGTTCTAGATAGACCGGTCGATCATGCGTGGTCTTGCGCTTACGATTTAAGTGGCGAACAAACGAGACGATGCCGCCCTGGAAGTAGAAGGTTGCTTCGCGATCTGCGCGATCGTCAATCAACGTCAACCAGAGGCCCTTATTAAGATATGCAGACTCGCGCAACCGATTCGCAAGCGTCTCAAACGAATACTCGGTCGTTGAGAAGACTTCTGGATCTGGGTGGAAGATGGTGCGCGTGCCACGCCGCGCGCCTGCGGGCCCAGCCTTGGTCACCTTTGTCTTTGGCTTCCCGCGCTCATACTCTTGGGTCCATACAAATCCATCCCGCGCAGATTCAACGCGCAGCTTCACGCTAAGTGCGTTGACAACAGAGACGCCAACACCGTGAAGTCCACCAGAAACTTTGTATCCGTCGCCGCCAAACTTTCCGCCGGCATGCAACACGGTATGCACAACTTCGAGCGCATCTTTTCCTGTTGAATGCTTACCAACCGGCACGCCTCGGCCGTCATCAATCACTTCAATCGCGTTGTCCTTATGAATGCGCACAAGGATGCGCGTGGCGTGTCCCGCCATCGCTTCGTCAACAGAGTTGTCTACGACCTCGTAGACGAGATGGTGGAGGCCGCGCTCATCAGTGGAGCCGATATACATTCCTGGACGCTTGCGGACCGCATCGAGCCCTTCAAGGACTTGGATGCTGGAGGCGCTGTAGTCGCCCCCCTTCTTCCCTGCCGAAGTGGCAGATTTTGATGAAGAACTGGGTTTATCCACCTTTTTTGCGGTTTCGGCACCGCTTTTCTTATCCGCCACTACTTTTCCCCCTTGATTTGGTCGACAAGTCTTGCGAGTTCTTCCGCCGAGTAGTACTCAATGACGATCTGACCCCCGGCCCCCGCAGGCTTAATCCGCACTGGCGTACCAAGTGCCTGTTCAAGTCCGCGTTGGACCGCCGTAAGCTCGCCGCTTGATGCAGTTCCGTGCGTTTTCTTCGTACTGATTGTACCGCGCCCCGCTTCTCGGATGGTTGAAGCGGCCGCCTCAGCACCTCGCACGGTCACGCCATCGCGCACAAAACTGCGTGCGAGCCACGCCTGCTCACTCTCAGGGAGCCCGACAAGTGCTCGGGCGTGCCCCTCACTAAGGCGGCCTGCGGTGACCTCTTCTTGGACGCCAGCGGTGAGGTCAAGGAGGCGCATCGTGTTCGCGACGGTGGCTCGCGCCTTCCCGGCAACGGTGGCGATCTGCTCTTGTGTCATGCCGAATTCATCCGCAAGGCGGCGGTATGCCTGCGCGGTTTCGATTGGGGAGAGATCGCTGCGCTGAACATTCTCAATCAGCGCAAGTTCAAGGCGTGACTGATTGTCCACGGTGCGCACGACCGCAGGGATTGTGGTGCGGCCAGCGATCTTCGATGCGCGAAGGCGACGCTCACCTGCGATCAGCGTGAAGCCGTTTGCACCCTCCTCCACGAGGATCGGCTGGATCACGCCGTGTTGGCGGATGCTCTCGGCGAGCTGTTCAAGCTCCGTTTGATTAAAGGTGCTGCGCGGCTGATAGGCGTTCGCCTTGATCTTGCTGATCGGGATCTCCAGCGCCCCCGCACGGACGGCCCCTGCGGCGCTCGCCGCCTCTGGAATCAGTGCCCCGAGGCCTCGCCCAAGTCCGCTTGCCTTCTTCACCACGGTCAACCCCCCTTACTCCTCACGCCGCACTCCCAAAGACGCGGGTTGCGAACTCGCTTGCCGCCTGAGCATACGACTCTGCGCCGGAACTCCCTGGTGCGTAGCTTCGAATTGATATGCCATGGCTCGGCGCTTCGGCGAGGCGCACGGAGCGGGGCACTCGAGCGCGGTAGACGAGCTCGCCAAAGTGACTCTCCACCTCCCGCACCACATCTCCGCCGAGCTTGGTGCGTGGATCAAGCATGGTGAGGAGGAAGCCGTTGACCTCTAGATCTGGGTTGAGGCGGTCACGGACAAGGCGGATCGTTGCCATCAACTGGGAGAGGCCTTCGAGCGCGTAGTACTCGCACTGCACGGGGACAAGCACCGAATCCGCCACCGCAAAGGCGCTGATTGTTACCAAACCAAGGGACGGAGGGGTGTCCACGAGCACAACTTCCGCCTCGCCCGCCAGTCGCAGGCCCGCAGCAAGTTGGCGCTCACCGCTCTCATCCCCCGCTGCCAGCTCAACGTCAATCCCTGCCAGATCAGCCGAGCCCGGGATAAGGCTCAAGTTCGGAATGGAGGTTGCCTGGGCCAGTTCGTGAGCCGGACGGCGCCCAAGCAGGAGGTCGTAGGCGGTCGGGGCACCCTGTGGTGTAACAAAACCGAGGCCACTCGTCAGGTTGCGCTGGGGGTCGAGGTCGACGACAAGGACTTTGTGCCCTGCGTGGGCGAGCTCCGCCGCAAGATTGAGCACGGTCGTGGTCTTCCCCACGCCACCCTTCTGGTTGGCGCAGACAATGACCTGCGCCCGGCCGAGGTTCCTTGGCTCTACGACCTCTCCCACGGGCGGAGTGTAGCAGCAGGGGCTCACTCAGCCCAGTGGCGCGTTTCACGTGGAACAGGAGTATCCTGACCCCATGTTGAACCGCAGCACGCTCCTCCTCGTCGTGCTCATCGCGAGTGCGCTGGTCCAGGCACGCCTCTTTCCGGAGGTTGGCCTTGACCGATTGATCAGCCTCCCGCTACTCCTGACGCTTCTTTACAGCACGCCGAGACGCCGCCCAATCCTCATCGCCGCAGGTCTGATCGGAGGACTCTTGATTGACACCCTCCTCTGGCGACCCCTCGGCCTCACGTCTGCTGCGCTGATTGCCGCCACAATCGTTGCGGCTTACGTCCGCGGGAGTGCTGCGCCCGGGTGGGTGAGGAGAAGTGCTGCCGGGCTCGTCGGTTTCGCTGCCGCAGAGCTGTTCCTCACCCTTGCCGGAGGACTGCTGGGCGAGTCCGGAGGGGCACGCGGCGAGGACGAGCCACTTCGACTCCTACTAAACATTGCGCTGCTGACCCTTGGAGCGTTTGTTGGCGCGCGACGCCGAGACGCGCAACTACGAGAGCGGCCGCTCGATGATCGACTCGGATAACATATGAGTAGCACTCACGTAATCCGTCGACCACTTCGCTACCTCTCCGCCGTTGTACTCACGGTGTTGATTGGTGGGCTCCTCAGTGTGCGACTCGTTACGGTGCAGGCGAGCGGTGACGGCGCAACAACGCGGAGCATCAGCACACTGAGTGACGGTAACCGCATCATTGAAGAGATCATTGCGCCACCACGCGGGCTGATCCTTGATCGCGCAGGCCGCGTCCTTGCAGAAAACATTGCAACGTACGCTGTGCAGATTCGACCAGGAGATTTACCGCTCACGATTCGACCAGGCGTGGTGAATCGTCTTGCAGAGATCCTCAACATTGATCCAGTGCGAATCACCATGACACTTGATCGTGCCACCGGATCTATTTGGGAACCTGTGCGCATTGCAAGTGTCGTTGACGAACGCATTACACGATTCATTGAAGAGGAACGCGCCGCACTTCCAGGCGTTGAGACGCTCTTTGAAGCGCGACGTGCATACCCACTCGGAGAGCTAACGAGTCAGGTTGTGGGCTACGTTGGTCGCATTGATGCTCTCGAGTTAAGCGCACTCTCTGCAGCGGGATATAACGAACTTGATTACATCGGTCGCGCAGGTGTGGAGCAGAGTTACGAAGAGGTGCTTCGTGGCACGCCGGGCATTCGCCAAATTGAAATTGATGTCCAGGGGCGAGAGGTGCGTGAACTTGGCGTCACTAAACTTCCAGTTGCTGGAAAGAGTGTGGTGTTGACGATTGATGCTGAGGCGCAAGAGCGCGCGTTTGATGCGCTCAGCTGGGGAGTAAAGGCGGCGGGAAATAAGCAGGGTGTAGTGACGAGCATGAACCCACAGAACGGTCAGATCATTGCATTGGCGTCACTCCCCACATACGACAACAATCTCTTTTCGGCGGGCATCACCACAGAGCAGTACCAGAAGTACCTCGCCAACAAGAACGCTCCGCTGCTGAACCATGCAACCGGATCCCACTTCCCGCCAGGGAGTACCTACAAGCTGGTGACCTTCTCGTGTGCGCTTGACGAAGGTGTTGTTCGGGAAGAAGAGACGCTCGCCTCCCTTCCATACCTCGAAGTCGGCGATCAGAAGTTCTACGAATGGAATCGTGCCGGATTCGGCCGCAGGCTCACCCCAGCACAAGGATTCTCGTATAGCTCGGCGGTTGTGACCTATCAACTTGCGCAACGTCTGAAGATCGATCGGCTCGCCGACTGTGGACGAGCGTGGGGCTTCGGACGTCCAACCGGCATTGACCTGCCGAACGAGATCGGCGGGCTCGTTCCAGATCAAGACTGGGCGCGAAGTGCGATCAGGCGCACCTTATATGACGGTGAAGTGCTGCAATCGGCGCTCGGGCAGGGGTATGACCTCGCCACGCCGCTGCAAGTACTGAACTCTTTTTCGGCACTCGCAAACGGCGGGACACTCTGGAAGCCACACGTCGTCCTTGAGATTCGTGAACCCGACGGGACGCTTGCTGAGACCAAGGCGCCTGTTGCTGCAGCGAACGTTGAGATGCGAAGCAGCACCATGACTGAGATGCGTCGGGCGTCGCGACTTGTGGTGACGAATGAGTTCATGACAAAGAATCTGGGGCAGCTCCCACTCTTTCTTACAGGTAAGACGGGAACGGCTGAGTACGGCGTGCGCGACAAGCAGGGTCGACTCCCATATCACCACTGGATCTCAGGCTTTGTGGCCCCAACAGATAACTGGAGCCGCACCGACGCTGACTTTGCCTACGTGGTCTTCATGCACGGATCAAACACCGCCTCCAACGCAGCGATTGAAGTCCTCAAACGGTACTTGCAGCTGCAGTACGATTTCAGGCGCGACTATAGAATCCCAGGCGCGATGTCGATCGGAAACTACTATGGCGAGTAGACGGCGAAGGGCGAGTGAGCGGCGATGAGTCTCGGATCTTCGGTTACGCGTGGGCCGTTCGGTGCAGCTGGTTGGATCGGCAGCATCGTTCGTCGCATGGATTGGCTTGCAACCTCTGGGATGCTGCTTTTGATGCTCTCCGGAATTGGCATGGCGTGGATCAATGCACGGAGCTACGACCAAGAGCTGTTGAGCCTCTCGTCAATCTTTTTACGCTCTATCATCTGGACACTGCTCGGGCTCGCCACCTTTGTCGCCGCCACTGCAATCAATTGGCGCTGGATCCGCACGTTTGCATGGCCGCTCTACGCGGCGAATCTACTGCTGCTGATTGCGACGCTGATCTTCGGCCAAGACTCGGGTGGGAACTCCCGCGCAATTGCGCTCTTTGGGATCGCCATCCAGTCAAGTGAGATCGCAAAGATCCTGACGCTCGTGGCGCTCGCAACCGTGCTGACGCGTGATAACGCACAGCCAGACGATCTGAACGCAACGCTACTCGCCGTGATCGTTGTGGCGGCGCCGTTCCTTTTGGTTGCGGTGCAGCCAGATGCAGGCACCGCCGTGATCATCCTTGCGGCACTCTTTGGCGCACTCCTTCTCTATGGCGTGGCGACACGCTGGGTTGCTGCACTCGCCGCACTTGGCGTGCTCGCGGTGCCGCTCGCCTGGGTGTTCTTGGTTGCCGACTATCAGAAGGCGCGACTGATTGCCTTTATTGACCCAAACGCAGACCCTGCAGGGCCGAAGTATCAACTCACGCAAGCACTTGATGCGATTGCTAGCGGCGGGCTTTTTGGGATCGGCTTTGACGGAACTGGAAGCATTGCGCCACTCCCGGTACAAGAGAGCGACTTCGTCTTTGCGGCGCTCGTTCGTAGCTTCGGAGCGTTTGGTGGACTGCTGGTCATTGCGCTGCTCGGCCTGATCGTGATCCGGCTGATCTGGCATGCGTGGGAGGCTGAGGATCGCTTTGGCATCGTCCTTGCGGGGGGGCTCGCGGCGATCTTCCTGATCCAGGCGGGGGTCAACATTGGCATGAACCTTGGAATGGCCCCGATTACGGGGATCCCCCTCCCCTTTGTGAGCTACGGCGGCGCCTCACTAATCTCGCTTTCCTTTGGACTTGGCCTCGTGCAGAGCCATCGGGTGCATCAGGGGGGCGGCGCCTAGGGGCGCGCCAGGCGTGCCGTGAGCACGTCCTGAGCGTGCCGCGGTTGACGAGGGAGCGCGGGTACACCTAGACTCTCCCTCCCGCGCCTGACCTCTTCGTCAGCCCGCGACACGACGGCTCGGCCGCCGCGGAAGTCTCGAATAAGAAGGGTGAACCAAGCATGTACGCAGTGATCGAAACTGGTGGGAAGCAGTATCGCGTGGAGCTCGGTAGCGAGCTGCACGTTGAGTTGCTTGACGCTACCCCAGGTAGCGAGGTCACCTTCGATCGCGTCCTCCTTGTGCGCACCGCAACTTCAACAGAGGTTGGAACCCCAGTAGTCAGCGGTGCAAAGGTCACCGCACTCGTGGTTGGCCAGGAGCGTGGCGTGAAGACGATCAGCTTCAAGTACCGACCGAAGGCGCGTAGCCGCATCACCAAGGGCCACCGCCAGGAGTTGCACCTTATTAAGGTCACCGAAGTTGCAGTGAATGGCACCAGCGCAAAGGCGCTCTGGGAGGCCGGCGCTGCAGCGCGTGAGCAGGCGAAGGCTGCATCAAAAGCCGCCGCCGCTGAGAAGGCGAAGGCCGACGCCGCTCTCGCTGAGAAGTTGAAGGTGGAAGCGCCTGCAGAGAAGAGCGCGCCAAAGGCCGCTGCAAAGTCAGCAGCGAGCGAGGGCGCTCCAAAGAAGACGGCGGCGAAGAAGCCAGCACCAAAGAAGACGGCGGCGAAGAAGCCAGCTGACGCTGAATAAGTAACGAGTCAAGGAGGACGTCATGGCACATAAGAAGGCAGGATCAAGCAGCCGCAACGGACGCGACAGCGCTGGTCAGCGCCTTGGCGTGAAGGTTGGCGACGGCGAATTCATCAATGCAGGCGGCATCATTGTGCGCCAGCGTGGAACGCAGTTCGCCGCCGGACGCGGCGTCGGCCTTGGAAGCGACTACACCATCTATGCAACCGTCACGGGTCGCGTGAAGTTTGACTACGCGTCGCGCCTGAAGAAGCGCGTCAATGTGGTCGCTTCTACGCCGGACGCCTAGAGAGCCGCTGATGAAGCCAGAGATTCATCCCAAGTACAACCAGATCGAGATCACGTGTCTCGCATGCAGCACCAAGTTCAGCGTCGGCTCCACCCGCACGAGCGAGATGAAGACCGAAGTCTGCTCGAACTGCCACCCGTTCTTCACGGGGAAGCAGATCTTGCTCGACACCGCTGGACAGGTGGAGCGATTCCAGAAGCGCCTCGGGCGCTCGCGCTGATCTCCGTGCGACGCCACTGTGGCGTCGTTGCTCGACGCGCATCACACCTCATTGCACTGACGCTCGCGGCTGTCGCCGCGCCCACCCGCACGTTGGCGTATGGCGGACAGGCGCTTGTGGACGGCATCCTGATGCGCGGACCGATGCACATCGGTGTGGCGATTCGCGTTCCAGACGGCAGCATCCTCACCACGAGCGAGCAGCTTCCTAACGGACGAGTGCGCCAACTTGCGGCGCGACTCCCGATTGCGCGCGGTGTGGTGATCCTTGTTGAGACGCTGATCCTTGGGAGTCGATGGTTGATGCACAGCGCAGAGATATCGACTGGCCAGGCGAGCATTGGCGTCAAGAGCAGCAGATCCGACCGCGCGATCTCAGGCGTGACGGTGGTGCTTACCTTTGCCTTTGTGATTGCGCTTTTCAATATCATCCCCGCGCTCGGCGCGTCGTTTGCGCTCGGCGCTGCAGGGGTTGATTCACTGCTTGCGGAACGCGCGTTGGACGGCGTGTTGCAGATTGGTGTACTTCTTGCGTATCTCACGCTTGCTGGGCGTAGTCGCGACATTGATCGTACATATCGGTATCACGGAGCAGAGCACCGGGCGATTCACGCGCTGGAGAACGGCGCCGCGCTGACGCGCGCCGAACTTGCTCGATGGCCAACAGCGCACCCGCGTTGCGGCACCGAGTTCCTCGTTGTGGTGATCCTTGTCAGCCTGGTGAGCTTCTCGCTTCTTGGCCGACTTGATGCGCTCGCTACTGTGGCGAGCCGCGTGATCGGCATCCCGCTCGTTGCGGGAGTCTCCTACGAAATCTTGCGACTCCTTGGGAAGTACCGCACCAATCCGATCGCCCGTGCGTTGGCCGCCCCCGGACTCGCCGTTCAACGAATCACCACGCGCAAGCCCGACGACGAGATGCATGACGTAGCCATTGCCGCGCTCACGGTGGCGGTAGAGGCGGAAGGCGGAAGTGCCCCCGTAGGATCCGAGCGCCCGGCGTGGGGGAGCCTGACGGCGGAGGCGCCGCATGGCTGACCTCGCACAACTTGAGGCACGACTAGCGATCGCACTGCGCACCCGAGCGGAGCTAGAGGAGCAGCTCACACAGCCAGAGGTGCTTGCAGACCACACGGCGCTTGCACGAATCGGGCGCGAACTTTCGCGCACCGCACCGCTCGCAGAAACGGCGGCGGCTCTCACAGACGCACGTGCACGTCAGACGGATGCAAAGGGGATGGAGCTTGACCCTGGCGCGGACGCGGAGATGCGGGCTCTTGCCGCTGCAGAGCGAGCCGCCGCAGAGGAGATTGAGCGCGACATTATTGAGCGACTCCCCGCACTCCTCCTTGATCCAGATCCGAACGACGGAAAGGACGTGCTCATTGAGGTTCGTCCTGGGGCGGGGGGTGACGAAGCGGGGATCTTCGCCGGTGAACTCTTCCGTGCGTATTTACGGTACGCCGAACGACGCGGCTGGAAGGTTGAAGTTGACGGGCTGAGCGAGACGGCACTCGGCGGCGTGCGCGAGGCGATGGCCGAGGTGAGTGGGACCGGTGCATGGGCCGCGTTCAAATGGGAGTCGGGGGTGCATCGCATTCAACGCGTCCCCGCCACCGAATCTTCTGGACGCATCCACACCAGTACCGCCACGGTGGTGGTACTCCCAGTCGCGGAAGCGGTGGACTTTGTCATTCCAGAGGGTGACATTCGCATTGACGTGAAGCGCGCCTCCGGCCACGGCGGTCAAGGCGTCAACACCACAGACTCCGCCGTTCGCATCACGCACATTCCGAGCGGCACGGTGGTTGAAATGCAAGACGAGCGCAGCCAGTTGCGCAACAAGGAGAAGGGGCTCGCAATCTTGCGCAGCAGACTCCTAGCCGCAGAAGAGGAGCGTAAGCGCAGTGCGAACTCTGTTGCGCGCAAGGCGCTCATTGGAAGCGGTGATCGAAGCGAAAAGATTCGCACGTACAACGGTCCGCAGAATCGCGTAACTGATCATCGCATTGGACTAGACAAGTTTGATGTTGATGGCGTGTTGAGCGGTGACCTCTCCGTCTTTCATGATGCACTTGCTGCCGCCGAGCAGGCGGAGCGTCTGGCGGGCGAGTGAACGACCGAGATATCCAAAACGATCGACTCATCCACAGCGAAGCGGACGGCCCAGCACTGCTACGCACCGCCACGGACGCACTTGAAGTTGCAGGGAGTTCAAGCCCGCGCCTCGATGCAGAACTTCTCCTCGCCGCACTGCTCGGTACGCGTGTTGCCACGTTGCGCACCGCAGTCGCTGCTGGATTTCCACTCCCACTACCGAGCAGCGCACTCCTGCCTGAACCAGAACCACTTAGCGAGCGACACCCTGAGCTTTCGGAAGCGCTGCGCGCTGCACGCGCCGCGCTCGCCGCAGGTGACGCACCCGCCGCACTCGCGGCGCTGGTGAGTGAACGCGCGAAGGGGCGACCAGTAAGTCATCTCACCGGCACGCGCGGCTTTCGTGCACTCGAACTTCTTGTCACACCAGATGTGTTGGACCCGCGTCCAGAGAGCGAACTCCTTGTTGAAACGGCACTCGCCTATTTGGCTGACCGCGCCGCCGCCGCGCGCACGTTGGGACGTGCACCTCAACCACTGAACGCCGCAGAGATTGGCACGGGGAGCGGGGCGATCGCGCTCGCACTTGTGACCGAATCACCCGTCCCGCTGCGCTTTACCGCCACCGATCTTTCGGGGGATGCGCTTGCAGTCGCGCGTGCAAACGCGCTTCGCTCTGGAGTTGCATCGCGAGTGACGTTCTTGCACGGCGATCTTGCTGAGCCACTCCTTGCAGGCCGCGCCCCTGGGGATCCACCGCACCTTGATCTCCTTGTCGCCAACCTCCCGTATGTGCCAACTGCGGAAGTGGATGCGGCAAAAGACGCCGCCCGCTTCCAGCGCGCAGGACAGCGCGACGAGACTGCCGCCTCGCTGAGCCTTGCCGAAGTGGCGATCGCCGCCGAGCCGCGCATCGCGCTCGACGGCGGGAGCGACGGCCTTGAGTGCATCCGCCGTCTGATCGCCGAGCTTCCACGACTCCTTCGCCCAGGTGGCGCGGCGGCACTCGAGTTTGGCGATGGTCAAGCCGACGCGGTGAGCGCACTCGTTGCCGGTCTCAGCCTTGGGTGGCGCTGCAGCATTCGCGGAGATCTCTCGGGGCGCGCACGCGTCGCGGAGATCCGCCGTAGCGGCTAGGTTGAGCAGATGAGTGGCTCACCGATCAAGTTGCTGGTCATGGACCTTGATGGCACGCTGCTCCCCCATGGCGGTGCGATCTCGGAGCGCACCGTTGCCGCAATCCGTGCGGCACGCGAGCGCGGTGTGATCACCACGATCTCCTCCGGTCGCAACATCCCGAGCTTTATTGAGTACGCACGCACTGCGGGGGTTAACGGACCGCTCATTGGCATGCAAGGGGCGATCGCGCGCGAGCTGCCAGCACTTGGTGAGACCGGGAGCGGCGCGCTGCTTCGGCACGTGCCCTTCACTTCAACACTTGCCGCACGTGCTGTTGAGTGGTGCCGACAGAATGATCTCTGGGGGCACGCCGTCATCCAAGATGATTACGCCTTTGATGCAACAGATCCGCACTACGAAACGTATCAAGGCTGGCTCGCAGGAAACGCGGTTGAGCGACTCCACTCCATCACGGACCTTGCGCACCATCTACGGAAAGAACCAAATGAGATCTCGAAAGTTGTTGCACATGCGCCCGCTGGTCACCCAGAGACGGTGTTGGAGCAGGCGCGCGAAACGTTCGGGGGCGATCTTGATGTCACCATCAGCCACCCGGAATACCTTGAGTTCACCGCCCCCGGCGTCAATAAAGGCGCGGCCCTAGCGTGGCTCGCGGAGCGGCTCAACATCCCGCTCGCGGAGACCATGGCGATCGGCGACCAACACAACGACCTTGAGATGCTGCTCGCCGCAGGTCACGGCGTGGCGATGCATGGCGCCCCTGAGCCGGTTCAGCGTGCCGCACGCTACCTCGCACCGCCGAGTGAAGCGGACGGCGCAGCACGAATGATCGAGCGCCTGATTCTCGGTTTGGACGGAGAATAGGGGCATGAGTTCTCGGCGCACACCAGATGAGATCCAGGCGCAGCGTGATCCGCGTGCCGATCAGTCCCTGCGCGAAGTTGACCCTGCGCTGAATGCGATCCTTGAACGCGAAGCGGTACGCCAGCGCGATCATATTGAGCTGATCGCCTCTGAGAATTACACCTACGCCGCAGTTCGCGAGGCGCAAGGAACGATCCTCACAAATAAATACGCAGAGGGATATCCCGGGAAGCGCTACTACGCCGGCTGTGAACACATTGACTCCGTTGAAGATCTCGCCCGCACACGCGCGCTGCAACTCTTCCCTGGGAGCGAGCATGTGAACGTACAGCCGCACTCTGGAGCTTCTGCAAATATCGCCGCATTCGATACGTTGATGAAGCCAGGCGATCCGTTCGTTGCCATGAGCCTCTCCCAGGGCGGTCACCTTTCGCACGGCGCCCCCGTCAACGTCTCTGGGAAGTGGTTCACGCCGCACTTCTACGGTGTGCGTGAAGACGACGGCCTCATTGATTGGGGGGGAGTCGAGCGCGCCGTCACCGAGGCGAAGCCGAAGGTGCTCATCGCTGGCGCATCCGCGTACCCACGCACACTCGACTTCAAACGATTCGCAGAGATCGCCCACGCTGCGGGGGCAAAACTGATGGTGGACATGGCGCACATTTCAGGTGTGATTGCGGCAGGGCTACACCCTTCGCCGTTCCCGCACGCAGACATTGTCACCAGCACCACACATAAGACGCTGCGTGGTCCGCGCGGTGGGATCGCCTTCGCGCGAGCGGCTGACGGCTCAACTATTGATAAGAGTGTCTTTCCAGGGAGCCAGGGTGGCCCACTGATGCACGTCATTGCTGCGAAAGCGGTCGCCTTCTCACTCGCACTTGAACCAGAATTCCGTAGTTACATGAAGCGCACGCTCGAGAACGCGCAGGTGCTCGCCAGCGCACTCAAGTCGAACGGATTCGGCGTGGTCACCGGCGGAACAGATAATCACCTCATCCTCTGCGATGTCACACCACTCGGAGTCACTGGGAAAGAGGCAACCGCCGCGCTAGAAACCGCAGGGATCACGATCAACAAGAACAGCATTCCGGGTGAAACGCGTTCGCCAATGGTGACGAGCGGCGTTCGATACGGCACGCCCGCTGCGACCACACGTGGCATGGGCTCCGCTGAAATGGAACAGATTGCCGTCTGGTCAGCAGAGGCGATTGCTCGCCGCGAAGATCCAGCGGCACTTGCGCGCATTGAGGCCGAAGTAATCAAGATGGCGCGCGCCTTCCCAGTCCCTGGTGCCGATGCGTCAGCGCTTGCACAGGCAGGCGACGCGCAACCATCACGCAGCACAACATGATCTTCGCTGTCGCAGCGCTTGTCGCTGCGTTGACAGCTGGTATGGGAACGCTCGCGATGCGCGCGATTGCACGAAAGTACAACATTGCCGATCACCCGAGCGAGCGAAGGATCAACACCAAACCAGTACCGCGCGCAGGCGGCCTCGCCGTTGCAGGCGCGTTCGCGCTGATCGGAACACTTCTAGTGATCTTTTCCGCGCAACTCGGCCTCAGCGCAGGAAGCGGTTCGGCGGAACTGACGAGTGAAGGCGCCGCTGCACTCTTGCTCGGTACGGTGATCGCTGGAGTGATCGGACTGATTGACGACCGCTTTGATCTGCGCGCGCGCTGGCAGATCGTTGGACAGTTTCTGATTGCGCTGATCCCAATCGCCTTCGGGTTGCGGATCGCCTTCATCTCAAATCCGCTTGGTGCGGGCGACCTCCTCTTCCCTGACGCGATCGCGCTCGGCGTCACGATCTTCTGGACGCTCGGCATGCAGAACAGCATGAATTTCATTGACGGGCTGGACGGACTCTCGGGAGGGATCTCGCTGTTCGCCGCTGTCACACTCGGCGTCATCGCACTCCCAACAAGTCCGCTGCTCGCCGCCCTCAGCTTCACGCTCGCTGGCGCACTCGCCGGCTTCTTGCGCTTCAACTTCTACCCGGCATCCATCTATATGGGGACGAGTGGCATTCTCGCGGTGGCGTACGCGCTGGCCGTCCTTGCACTTCTCGGCACGGCGAAGGTGGCCGCGGCGCTTCTCATCCTTGGCGTGCCCATCATTGATGCGCTCTTTGTCATCGTTGGGCGGATCGCCGCCGGACGATCTCCATATACGCCTGACGAGAGCCATATCCATCGCCGCCTCCTCAGCTACGGCTTCTCGCACCGCGGCTCCGTCCTCGTCCTCTATGCCCTCACCGCAGCACTCTCCATCCTCGCGCTCCTCCTGACCGGAAGCGCCACGCTCTACGCCTTCATGGGCCTCCTTGTGGTGCTTGGCGGTGTGATCACCTACCTCTCTCGTGCAACGGAGCGGACCCCCAAGTGAGCCTCCCTGAGCGTGCCCCTGAAGAGCAGCGCGAGAGTCAGACCCCTCGGCTAGAATCGCCGCGGAACCCCAACGAACCGCCCGCGGAGGCTGCCTTCGAAGGGAAGAGCGCCTACCTCGTGCTCTTCTCGCAGATCGGCGCAATGCTCCTCGTGGCGAACCTCGGCGGGGCGCTCCTCGGGAACTGGCTAGATGGGCTCATCGGGAGCGGACCACTCTTCTTGGTGGTCGGCTTCCTCGGAGGGTTTGCTGTTGGCTCCATTGGGGCGGCACGAACCGTTCGCCGAGCGCTGAACATGATTGACGAAGAGGATCGCCGGCGGCGAGAGCAGAAACTAGAGGCGCGAGTCAACGAGAAGCCTGGAAGGAGCGAGTAGTGAGCATCGCGGCTCCCCGCAAGTCCACGACACGACGCACCCTCCTTCTCGCAGCGCTTGGCGTCCTCGCTCTTGACGCGTTTGCCATTGCAACCTTTGGCGGCGTTGGACTCAACGGTTTCCCGGGCGACGTGATCAAGCGCGCGCTTGAACCAATTGTTCCCTATACGGTGATTGATCTTGGTGGCGACCCAACGCATGTTGCGTCGCTCTTTGACTTCT
>JAUMDJ010000148.1:0-8611 GCA_032121895.1 Chloroflexota bacterium
TCTAGCAGGGCGAAAGGTGAACGATGAGCGAACCACGCATCCTTGTTGTTGGCAGCACGATGATGGACCTGATCGCGTATGCGCAGCGGCTCCCCGAAGTGGGTGAGACGCTGGTGGGCGACCGATTTCAGATGGGCTTCGGCGGCAAGGGGGCGAACCAGGCGGTGATGGCGGCACGCTTCGGCGCACCGGTCGCCATGGTCAACGCGGTCGGCAACGACGCCTACGGCAGCGCACACATGGAGAACTTTGCCAAGGAGGGGATCAACACCACCTGGATGCGCACCGTGGAGGGGAGCAGCGGGGTTGCGCCGATCTGGGTTGATGCGAAGGGGAAGAATCGCATCATCATCATCCCGGGTGCCAACAACAGCACAGATCCGGCAGTTGCCGAAACCGCGGTCCGTGAGTTCGCGCCAGCGATCGTGGTCGGCGAACTAGAGATCCCGCAGCACGTGACTCTCGCCGCATTCCGCGCCGCGCGTGCCGCCGGCATCACCACACTCTTGAACCCAGCGCCAGCGGCCGAACTGGATCCAGACCTACTCGCCGCAACCGACTGGCTTGCACCTAACGAGACCGAGTTCGCCACCATCTTCGGTGGTGAACCGCGCGGCGATGGTGCGGTCGCGCGCATCAAGGGGGCGGCGGCGAAGTCTGGGGCGAAGTTGGTGGTGACTCTTGGATCCGCCGGCGCAGTCATTGCGATCCCTGGTGAAGAGCTGATCAACATCCCAGCCCCAGAGGCGAAGGTTGTTGACACCACCGGTGCGGGCGACGCCTTCCTCGGCGCGTTCGCGTTTGGTCTCGCGAGTGGTCTCACACCCGTAGAGGCGGCGAAACTCTCAGTTGCCTGCGCCTCTGCGAGCGTTGAGCGTCTCGGGACGCAGAGCAGCTATCTCAGCCGAGAAGATGCAGCGGCACTTGCCGCCCCCTATCTAGCGAAAAGGAGTTCCTGATGGCCGCAACTGAGAAGGACGGGCGCAAGCATCACATTGGTCTGAAGCAGGGCGACGTTGGCCGTTATGTGCTCCTCCCCGGCGATCCTGGTCGTGTAGAGACCATCGCGAGTCGTTTTGACAGCCCACGTCTCGTGATGCAACGACGCGAGTACACCACATGGGTCGGCGAACTTGATGGCGTACCAGTCGCGTGCACCTCCACTGGGATCGGCTGCCCATCCACCGCAATCGCCGTGGAGGAGCTTCACGACATTGGGGTAGATACGTTTATTCGCGTCGGCACCTCGGGCTCCATGCAAGCGCATATCAAGCCCGGCTCACTCGGTGTGATCAGCGGCGCGATCCGTGATGAAGGGACGAGTCGCCACTATCTCCCCATTGAATTCCCTGCAGTTGCAGATCTTGACGTGACGATTGCACTGCGCGAAGCGGCGCTTGCGAGTGGCTTCCCTTCGTACGTTGGCGTGGCGCAGTCAAAAGATTCGTTCTACGGACAACACGCGCCAGAGCGCATGCCGATCGCCGATGACCTGAAGCGAAGATGGAAGGCGTGGATGGCGGGGGGCGCAATCTGCTCAGAGATGGAGGCGGCCACGCTCTTTATCGTTGCTGCCACACTCGGCGCGCGCGCCGGCGGCACCATGCTGATCCTGGGGAATCCAGAGCAGCGACCAATGACCGCTGACGAAGAGGCGGCCTGCGACATCAACCGAGTGATCGATGCGGGTGTGGGCGGCCTGCGGCGTCTGATCGCGGCGGATCGGGCCAGCGGGCGACTTTCTCGCTGATCGCTATCCTGCGCAGATGAGCACCCTTCGCAGACACGCCGTCACCATCATCCCTGGCGACGGGGTTGGCCCCGAGGTCGCCCTCGCCACCCGACGCATCCTTGATGCCGCCGCTGCGCGCGGCGGGGTTGCCTTTGACTGGGAGGAGGCCGAGGCCGGCGCCTCCGTATTCCTGAAGGGTGATCAGACGGGCGTCCCGCAGGCGACGCGTGACAGCATTGAACGGACGCGCGTCGCGCTTAAGGGACCACTAGAGACGCCAGTCGGATTCGGCGAGAAGAGCGCCAACGTCACGCTGCGCAAACTCTTTGAAACGTACGCCAACGTGCGCCCCGCGCGCGAACTTCCAGGGATCCCAACGCGCTACAAGGGCGAAGGTGTTGACATGGTGATCGTGCGCGAGAACATTGAAGATCTCTACGCCGGTATTGAACATCTGCAGACGTTTGACGTCGCGCAGGCGGCGAAGCTGATCACCAGGAAGGGATCCGAGAAGATCATCCGATTCGCCTATGAGCTTGCGCTTCGGGAGAACCGCAAGAGGGTCACGACCGCGAGCAAGGCGAACATCCTCAAATTCACTGAAGGGATGTTCAAGCGGATTGGCGAAGAGCTCGCAGCCGAATATGCGCCGATTGAGGCGAACCACCTCATCATTGACAACGTTGCGCACCAGATGGTGAAAGACCCTGCGCAGTTTGACGTGATCGTTGCAACCAACCTGCACGGCGACATCATCAGCGACCTTGCATCCGGACTCGTTGGCGGCCTCGGCTTTGCGTCGAGCGCAAACTACGGTGACGAGGTGGCAATCTTTGAGGCCGTCCACGGCTCCGCACCAAAGTATGCAGGGAAGAACGTCATTAACCCAACCGCCCTGGTCCTCTCCGCCACCATGATGCTTCGCCACATTGGTGAACTTGACCTTGCAGACCAGGTGGAAGACGCCGTGCTCGCCACGCTCGAAGATGGGAAGGCACTCCCGCAGGATGTTGTTCGCCAGCAGGGCGGCGACGTAGAGGCGGCGGTGAGCACCACCGGGTTCACAGACGCAGTCATTGAAAACCTCGGTCGCGGACCAACGAGCGTCCCAACCGCGGCGAGTCGTCCGCGCGCAACGAGCGTGAAGTCGCACCCGCGTTGGGTTGACGGCGAGAAGCGTCTTGCAGAGGTGGGCCCCGCAACTGTCCTCGGCGTAGATATCTTCGTGGAGTCGCTCCTCTCGCCAGCGGAGATCGGCACTAAGCTCGCCGCGCTCTCTGGGCCAAACTTCAACCTGCGCATGGTCTCCTCGCGCGGCGTCGTGGTGTGGCCAAAGGCGGCGCCAGCGTTTGATCACGTCGGCTTCTTCCGTGCGCGATTCATCGCGCGCGATGAGACTCAGGTTGTGAGCAATGAAGAACTCCTCGCGCTGGTCACGCGCGTTGCTGGAGTTGCGCAGTGGGTGCACCTTGAGAAGCTTCGGTCGTGGGGTGGCGAAGAGGGCTTCACCCGCGCCGCAGGCGAATAGCCACCTCGGCGTTGCAGGGTTGATGTGCAAGGACGACATGGAAACTCTCGCATGCAACTGATTGCCCTCGGCTTCTTCATCCTCGCCGCTGGGGTTGCGTCGTCTGTTCAGGCGATCGTTAACGCCGAAGTGGGGCGGCGCACCGATCCGATCACCGCTGCGACCGTCTCTTTCATTGTTGGACTCGCGGTGCTGCTCGTGATTGGCGCGGCTAGCGGACGCCTTCAACTTGCAGAGGCGACGCAGCTTCCGCCACTTCTCTTGACGGGGGGACTCTTCGGCGTGCTGATCGTGACCGGCTTCGCCACCGTGGTACCCGTGCTCGGCGTCACTGAGTCAACGCTCATCTACATCCTTGGCTCCCTTGCTGCGGCACTCGCCATTGATGCCTTCGGCCTCCTCGGCGCCCCACAGATCCCCGTCACACTCACGCGCATTGCTGGGATCGTGCTCGCCGTGGTCGGATTCCTTCTTGCGCGTCGATGAGTGATCCACGACCAGGAGTGCAGCCAGAAGCAGGAGAGCCGCAGCGACCACTCGCGGAACCACTCGACGAAGAGGCACCGGACGCGGCGGATCTGCTGCGCGGCGTCTTGCAGGACGAACGCTATGAGCCGGGGATGATCATCCTTGACCGCCAAGAGGTTCCCCTTGCGGACGATGGACTCCCTGCGTACGTTGCAGAGGAGGCGCCGACCCCGTTGCGCGGCGCGTACATCTATCTCAGCGTGATCGGCTTCTTTTGCGGAACGATCGTGATCAGCGCGCTCAACCTTGGTGCGAGCTGGTCAGATCCGATCGTCAAGATCCCCGTCCTTATTGGCGCAATCCCGCTCTTCATTGCGATGGGTGAGGCGGGGCTCCGCATTGCGCGATCCGTCCCCGCGTGGTGGCCCATCAACCGTGGCCGCGCGCTCTTTCGTGCTGGTTGGGTGCTGACGATCGCAACGCTCGCGCTGATCTTGGCACTCGCGGTACGCGCCGCGCTCTTCGCGTAACGCGCCGCGCGTTTCGTTTAACGCGCCGCGCCGAGTCCCTCAATCAGGCGCTGCATGGAGGCGCGCAAGAACTCTTCCACCCGTTGACCCGCCATCACGGCGAGCATCGGATCAAGTTCGCTTGAGGCACGCCACGACGCATCGGTCGAGCTCGCATCACTCGCAACAGGGGCGAGATCAATGATCGCTGCCACCACCGCGTGGCCGCCAATGTCTGGGCGGACCTTCAGTCTGAGGTGGAGTCGCGCAGCACCGTCGGCGAGCATCTCCACCGTGCGCCGCACTGAGACGGCGGCGGTGACAGGAATCCCCGCAACCTCGGTTGCGAGTCGACCTTCGATATGTTCCGCGTCGGTGCGGTGGAGTGCTTCACACCCTGGAAGTAGCGCGGCAATCGCCGCTGGATCCTCACTCGTCTCAAGGAGTTGCGTAACGCTTCTGCTCAGCGTGCTGGAACCGTTGAATTCGGCCATAGAGCCCTCCAACTACTTCGCCTGCTTGCAACCCTCGTGCACGATCAATAGATCTTCGTGACACCCTCCGGCATCTCAATGATGAACTCGCTCGCAGGGATCGGTGCGTCCAACGTGATCGCAGTCACCTGCGCCTCTCGAACCACACGATCATCATGGATCTCACTGACGCTGAGCAGGATCCCCGTTGCGCGATCGAACGTGACGCGATAGCGGAAGGTGGCGTGGTCGCCGACGCGATCAATGATCCGTGGTGCGGCGGACTCCACCGTCAGCGCCGCGCGATCAAGATGGGTGGACTCGTGAATTGTTCCGAGCGTGCCGCTGCGCAGCGTGTTGGCGCAGAAGTGCGCGGGTCGTAGGAAGGTGCTCGCCCAACCTTTTCCAGGAAGTGGACCGAGCGTCTGCACGTGACCCGCGGTGGCTGGGAGCTCCGCGTCATCAAGTCCCGTAGGCGGAGCTCGGTGCGGCCGACGCGTGGCGGTGTTACTCGCGGCGTTGTACTGCTCGATCACTGACCCATCGGTTGCCCAGACCTCATATGCCGACCCCGTTGAGGTGGTGACGCGTGCACGCGGACGATCGACCAGGATCTCGGTCCGGGTCAGGCTTTCGCCGCTCGTTGTGACACTGCGGTCTTCAATGCGCAGGCGCAGGGTGCGCGCGCGGCGCTCCGCATCGGCGGCGAAGGCGAAGAGCTGGTCAAGCGTGGGGAGACCGCCTGGCATGGCGCTAACCACAGGGGCGAGGGTCGCCTCACTCGTGTGAGCTGGCACGGTGCTGCTGGGTGGCTTCATGCCCCCATCGTAGCGGAGCGCTGGGCGTAGACTCTGCGCATGGCAGAGCAGCACGCAGCCTCAGTAGCGCCTGGACGACCACTCCGCGAGGCGTGGATCGTTGAGGCGGTTCGCACCCCCGTCGGTCGTTACGGCGGCGCGCTCGCAGGAGTGCGCCCGGACGACCTGGCCGCCACCGTCCTTGAGGCGGTCGTTGCGCGAAGTGGAATTGATCCGTCGATCATTGACGACGTCATCCTTGGCTGCGCGAACCAGGCGGGTGAAGATAACCGCAACATTGCGCGCATGGCACTTCTGATTGCTGGACTCCCAGTTGAGGTTGCCGGCCAGACGGTGAATCGACTCTGTGGCTCTGGACTTCAGGCGGTAGCGAGCGCAGCACAGGCGATCGCCGTTGGCGATGCTGATGTGGTGATTGCTGGTGGCGTGGAGAGCATGAGTCGTGCGCCATTCGTCACGTTGAAGCCAGAGAGTGGATACGAGCGCGGCACCCGCGAACTTGTGGACACTACAATCGGCTGGCGATTTGTGAACCCAGTCTTGGACGCGAAGTACCCCACAATCTCACTTGGTGAGACCGCAGAGCGCGTCGCCGCGCAGTGGAGCGTTTCACGCGAAGAGCAGGACGCGTTCGCCCTTGAGTCACAGCGTCGAGCTGCCGCGGCGGCGGCGAGCGGTGTCCACGCAGAAGAGATCGTGCCAGTGAAGATCCCACAGCGCAAAGGTGATGCAATCTCTATAGACAAGGATGAGCATCCGCGACCAGAGACGAACGCGGCGAGCCTTGCAAAGCTACGTCCCGCATTTATTGAGGGCGGGAGTGTCACGGCAGGGAACGCATCTGGCATCAACGATGGCGCCGCTGCCCTTCTCGTGATGGAGGCGGGGCGTGCGCGTGCGCTCGGCCTGAAACCACTTGCGCGCGTCGTCGCCACATCAGTCGCTGGTGTTGACCCGTCCGTCATGGGGATCGGGCCAATTCCTGCAATTCGCAAACTGCTCGAGCGCACCGGACTGAGTGCAAAAGAGATTGATCGCGTTGAGCTGAACGAGGCCTTTGCAAGCCAGGCGGTTGCCTGCATCCGCGAACTCGGGCTCAACCCGGCCACCACCAACATCCACGGTGGTGCAATTGCGCTCGGCCACCCGCTCGGCGCCTCTGGCGCCCGCATGCTGGTCACGCTCACCCGGGAGCTCACACGGAGTAGAAGCCGCTTCGGGATCGCCTCCATGTGCGTGGGGGTAGGGCAAGGGATCGCCATGCTCGTGGAGAGGGTAGAATCCTGATCTAGGCGAACGGCGCCACCAGAAGAGCAGGAGGCAGCGATGTTGAACCAGGAGACGGCAACCAGCACACCTGTTGAGAAGCCAGCGACAGAGACGCCAGTGACCCCGCTCGTTCTCACCGATGCCGCCGCCACAAAGTTCCGCGACCTGACCAAGGGCGAGACGAACCCTGCGATCGGTCTGCGCGTCTACATCATCTCTGGTGGATGCAGCGGATACCGCTACGGCATGATGGTTGAAGAGACCGCCAACGCAGATGATCAGATCTTCGAGACGAATGGCGTCAAGGTCTACCTTGACGAAAAGTCGGTGCCGCTTGTCGTCGGTTCATCCGTTGACTTCGTGGATTCACTGATGGGCGCGGGCTTCACGGTTGAGAATCCAAACTCGGTCGGCGGCTGCGGCTGCGGTTCGAGCTTCCGCACGGCGGAATCGGCCGGCGCACCCTCCGCCTGCAGCCACTGAGCCTCCCCTGAACGGGGACGCCGCACGCGACGGGCGCGAGCCCGAAGGTCAGTCAGAGACGCTCCCGACACCGCCACGCGCGTCACTGATTCCACTCTTTCCGCTTGACCTCGTCCTCTTCCCTGGCGTGGCGCTGCCGCTGCACATCTTCGAACCGCGATACCGACTGATGGTGAAGCGCTGCATGGAGTCGCGTTCTCCGTTCGGCGTGATCAACATCAGCGGAGGTGAGATCGCCGCGATTGGAACGATCGCTGATATTCGCGAGGCCACTCGCTATGTGGATGGTCGTTGGGACCTTGTCACACTTGGGACCACGCGATTCCGCGTGGTTCGACTCGATCGCGACGCGCCGTATCTCCGCGCCGAAGTGCAGATCCTTGACGAGCCAGCCGGTGGGCCGCGCGACGAACTGACCGCAGTTGCCGAGCGCGTCTCCGCCGGGTTTGTTGACTACCTCGAGCTCCTGCGTGGTGACGGGGTGCACGAACACGGCGACGACGATGATGAGAGTGACGACGATGGTGACGAGGGCGACGACGAAGGAGACGGCTACGTTGACGAAGTGACGGCCGAGGCGATCGATGAAGCGCTCGCCGAAGACGACGGCAGTTATCTCTCAGAAGAGGTTGTCAGTGAGATTGAGAAGCTCCTCCTCACCTCAAGCGCGGCGAGTGACTCGCTGCGAGATCAGGGTGAAGGGGTGGAGTTTGAACTCTCCGACGAGGAGGGCGAGCCGTCCGATGAAACGGATGACCTCCTCGCAACGGCGATCACGCGACTCTCTGGAGCAGAGGACCCAGTCAGCCTTTCACACATTGTGGGCGGCGTGGTGCAACTTTCCAATGAACAGCGTCAGTCACTTTTAGAAGCACCAGACGCACGCACGCGACTCGTCGCGCTTGAGCAACACCTTGAGCGAGAGCGTCTGCTTCTCGCAGAAGGGATCCGCCCATGGAGTGCCGACCCCCGCACGCTCCGCGAACGCCGCAACTAGCGCACTGCACATGAGAGGCGCACGCAGATGAATCGGTGGGCGAGCGTTGCGCAACGCATTGAGAGCGCGACCCGAACCTCCGAGAAGGTGCACCTTCTTGCCGCCGCACTGCAGCGCGCAGACGAGGTTGACCTTGAGATTGCGGTGCGTCTCATGGGCAGCCGCGGCGTGGTGCCGAGCGGCACACTCTCGTGGGGAACGATTGCGCGCGCAGCCGAGGAGGTTGCTGGCGCACCATCAGGCTCGCTCGCAAAGTTGCTTGACGACGGTGGGGATCTTGGGCGCGCGGTGGAGGACCTCTTTGAGTCCGAGCGTCCACTCGCTGGCCCCGCCC
>JAUMDJ010000149.1:0-2756 GCA_032121895.1 Chloroflexota bacterium
CTCCTCGCCGCTCGCCTTCGCAAATCGCTCAAGCGCTTCGCGCTGCTCTTTGCTCAACTTCTTCGGCACCTCAACCGCAACAACGATTCGGAGGTCGCCGCGCTGTGATGGTCGACGCACGTTCGGTGCGCCGCGCCCTTTGAGTCGAATCTCCGCTCCAGGCTGTGTGCCAGGCTTGATCTCCATCTCCTCTTCGCCCTCTGCAGTTGGAATCAAGACGCGCGCGCCAAGGGCGGCCTGGGAGATGGAGAGCGGGATCTCAGTGAGGAGATCAATCCCATCGCGGACGAGCTGCGGATGCTCTTCCACCGTCACCACGACGTAGAGACTCCCCGCAGGTCCGCCGCGTCGGCCAGCCTCTCCCTGCCCTGAGAGACGAATCTGCGTGCCGTCATCAACTCCTGGGGGAATGTCCACGCGGAGTCGCTTGCTCCCGTTGAAGCGTCCTTCGCCACGACACGCGGCGCACTGCTTCTCAATGATCTTCCCTTCGCCCGCGCACTTTGCGCAGGGGGCGGAGACCGCCATCTGTCCGAGGAGTGTCTGGCGCACGGTGCGCACTTCGCCGCGACCGCCGCAGCCGTCACAACTCTTCGTTCCAGAGCCCTTCGCCGCGCCGCTGCCGCTACACGTCTCACATGCAACGCGCATATCTAGATTGACTTCGCGAGAACCACCGCGAATTGACTCGGCGAAGCTCACCTTCATGTCAAAGCGCAGATCATCACCGGGTGGCGGACCGGTGCGTCGCGCGCCACGCGCCGCGCCGCCAAAGAAGCCTTCAAAGAGATCCTCAACGGAACCAAAGTCACCGCCACCAGGGAAGCCGCCCGCGAAGCCACCACCTGCACCGCCAGGGAATCCTCCGCGCCCACCAGCACCTGGGCCACCAGCACCACCGCCAACCCCCGCCTCGCCGAAGCGGTCGTAGCGCGCTCGCTGCTCGGTGTCAGAGAGCACCTGATACGCGTCGTTCAACTCCTTGAACTTCGCCGCGGCATCTGGCGCCTTGGAGACGTCTGGGTGGTGCTTCTGCGCCGCCTTTCGAAAGGCTTTCTTGATGTCGTCGGCGCTCGCCGATTTCGGCACTCCCAAGATTGAATAGAAGTCGCGGGCCATCGCGCGCCTACTTCAGGAGCAGCTTGCCGAGTCGGCTCACTGCATGTCGATATCCAAGGAAACCAACGAGTGCGAGGAAGCCGATGTCCACAAGCATCAAGAGATTCAGATCACCAAAGATGAGTGAACGGACCAGGTGCGTCCCCCGCGTAAGTGGCGAGAGTTCCACGATGTATCGAATAACACCAGGGTAAATCTCCACCGGATAAAAGGTTGCGGAGAAGAGGAAGAGCGGCGTGAGGATGATGAAGATGAAGTCAAAGTCCTTCCAAGAGCGCATGTGGGTGGTGATCGCGAAGCCGGCCGCCCCAAACGCGAAGCCGATGAAGACCACAGCCACGGGCACGAAGAGCGCGAGTGGCGACGCGACGAGGCCAAAGGCGAGCATCACGGCGAGGAAGGCGACGGAGTAGATTACGCCGCGCAGGTTGGACCAGAGCAGCTCGCCCACCGCAAGGTCGCCAATTGATACTGGCGTGGTGAGAATGGCGTCATAGACCTTCGCGTACTTCAACTTGTAGAAGACGTTGAAGGTGGAGTCGAAGATTGCGCCGTTCATCGCAGAGCTGGCGAGCAGTGCAGGCGCCACAAATGCCGCGTACGGCACCTCCACCCCGTTGTAGGTGAGCGTGCCGATCACGCCACCCACACCGAAGCCGATGCCGAGCAGGAAGAAGAGCGGCTCAAAGAAGCCCGTGACGATCATCAGCCACTGGCGTCGATAGACGCGCACGTTTCGCTCAAAGACGGCGAAGGCGCGGGGGGCGAGGGCGGCGATCACTTCAGCATCCTTCGGCGGAAGAGGATGGACGCAACCACGGTGCCGCCAACGGTCCAGGCGACAAGGATCAGCGCGTGCGCCAGCGCATTCGGCGTCTCCACGCCGAGTGCGAGGCCGCGAGAGAGGGCGACCCCGTGTGCGAGCGGGGTGCACCACGAGATGAACTGCGCCCACTCGGGGAGGTTCTCAATTGGGAAGTAGGTCCCCGAGAAGAAGGTGAGCGGCGTGATCACGAGGCGGAAGATGACCGCGAAGCCCTGATCCGTCTTCTGTGTCACCGAGTAGGCGGTCATTGGAGCGGCAAACGCGAGCCCCGTCAAGGTGGAGACACCGATCATCGCGAGCGCGCCCTGCGCACTCGTTGCGATCCCGGCAAAGAAGAGCACGCCAGCGAAGAAGGCGGCGGCGAATGCGACCTTTCCGCCGATGAATGCGATGGCGCCGACGATGATATCCGTTGGCTTGAGCGGAGTTGCCACCATGGCGTGATAGATGCGCACCCACATGATGCGTCCAAGGATCGGCCACGCCGCTTCGCCGGTGCCAAACTGCATCGCCTGGCTCGCCATCAGCGCGGGTGCAATGTACGCCACGTAGCTGACGCCGCCAGTGATCTCTGCGGCGCGATCACCCACCAGCACCCCAAGGCCGATGCCGAGCCCTGCAAGGACAACGAGCGGCTCAATAAAACCGGAGAAGACCGAGCCCGTCCACTCTCTGCGGAAGACGGAGATCATGTAGTACGTGACGTGGCGCCACCTGGTCGGGTGCGGGAGGTAGGCGCCAATCCTTGAGAAGAGACCGCGTGATCGTCGCGGCGCGACCTGCGCCGCGCTCACTCGTCGAGGCTCCGGCC
>JAUMDJ010000150.1:0-1983 GCA_032121895.1 Chloroflexota bacterium
GATCGCCCTCATGCTGCTTGACCGCATCACAGATATCGGCTCACTGATGGCTGGCGGGGCCGTTCTCTTTGCAGTGTCACCATTCCGGCGCGGAGCCGGGAGTCTCCGCTAGCGCCGCTTCACACTCTTCTTCGCAGCAGGCTTCGCCCCCTTCGCCGCCCTCTTGACAGGCGCCACAGGCTTCACGGCCTTCTTGGCCGGCTTCGGCGCACCTGGGGCCTCCGCTGGGAGCGGCTTCAGCTTCAGGTTCCCCTGCGCAAGCTGGATCGTGCGCTCAACGTTCAGTTTGTCCCAGCCTGCCTCCATCCCCGGTGTCTCCAGGTAATACGCGGCATGCGCAAGCTTCGGGTGACTGATCAGCGCAGCAAGTCCACGCGCGCCAACTTCGCCACCGCCAATGTGTTGGTGTCGATCCAACTTGGAACCGTGCGCCGCCTTACTGTCGTTGTAGTGGATCATCACGAGCTTCTCTAAGCCAATCTTTCGATCAAACTCTTCAATGACGCGATCAAGCTCATCAAGATCAGACATCTCAACACCAGCGCCCCAGAGGTGTGCCGAGTCTAGGCAGTAGCCCACGCGAGACATATCAACCCGGCGCTTCCCCATTGCTTCATGAATGGCGATCAACTCATCGATGCTTTCACCAATGCCATTCCCTCCGCCCGCAGAGTTCTCAAGCACCAGGAGTGCATCGCTCGCCGTTGCTGGGACGCCATCAAGGATCTGATCAACCGCCTCGGCGACGCGCTTCACACCCGCCTCAACCCCAGTGCCGAGATGTGAACCAATGTGCACGTTGATGAACGACGCACCGTATGCAGGCGCAACGCGTAGTTCGTGCTGCAACATCGCAATGCTCTTTTCGCGAACCTCTGGTCGTGGTCCTGCGAGATTGGCAAGATATGCGGCGTGCACCGCAAGTGGACCAAAGCCGTGCTCCTTCATTCGTGCGCGGAATTCAGGGAGCTCTTTCGGTAGTTCTGCGCGCCGCGCCCAACCGGTTGGGTTGCCAGTAAAGATCTGCAGTCCCATTGCGCCAACAGCGGCGGCACGGTCCGCCGCCTTGACTAAGCCAGGTCCAACAGCAAGGTGCGCGCCGAGCATGCGATCGAGTCGCCCTTCGGCGGCGGGTGGCGCGGAACTCTTCCTACTCTTGGCGGCCATGCGTGCATCCTCTCACAACGACGGGTGTTGACGCGCGCGTTTATACGCGCGTGTACTTCCGTGCGGATGCGAGTGCGGAGCAGTTACTCCGGGAAGGCGGTGATGGTGATCTCGATCCCAAGGCCTTCCGTTAGCTCAACGGAGGCGGCGCTTGTGACGAGTTCGCCCATGACGCGGATTTCGGCAAGGCCAGCGTTCACGGCATTTGGAATCGTTGCGTTCGTGCTTCGGCGCCAGATCTCAAGGAAGTCAGCAAGCGTTGCAAGCGTCTCGTCTGGGGCCTCTACGTGCAGCTGACCGTCTGGATCATGGGTGTGCAACCAGTACATGCAGTTCTGGCTAATTCCGATGTTCGGTGGAACTTCGGCGGTGGTTCCATCTGGCAGCTTGATCGTGAGCTGTGAGTGAATGTGATACGCCGCGTCATGCCCACCCGAATCGCAAGAGACAGCACCCACCTTCTCGCCAAATCCACCAACGGGATCTGTAATGGGTACGCCGTCTTTATCCGTCCCCGAGCATGCAGCGACCAGGAGTGCCGCCGCGAGAGCTCCAAAAAACTTCTTCTGCATGCGGCAATGATAGCAAGTTGTTCAGCGACACCTCAGCGCTCATAGGCCACGCTCACCACAGCGATCCAGCGCACTCCTGCCACTCGCAGGGCTCGTGCCGCCTCACGGGCAGTCGCGCCACTCGTCTGGATGTCATCGACCAGCACCACGGCGCTCGGTAGCTCCGTGTCCTCCCTGCACGACATGGCCCCCTGCATGATTGAGGCTCGCGCGGAGCGAGTGGCGCCATGAAGGGGTTCAGTGC
>JAUMDJ010000151.1:0-6688 GCA_032121895.1 Chloroflexota bacterium
GCCAGATTCGAACTGGCGACACCGCGCTCTTCAGGCGCGTGCTCTACCAACTGAGCTATCTCGGCTCATTGACCGCCTGCCACGGCGACCTCAGACACCAACGACGCTGAGGATACCCTCCGCGGCGGGAGGGCGCAACGGAGGGCCCGGCAACAGCCAGGGTGGAGCCTTGAGGACTGGTGGGCGGTGAGGGGCTCGAACCCCCGACCCCCTCGGTGTAAACGAGGTGCTCTACCAACTGAGCTAACCGCCCGGTGCAGTCGCCCGCTGGCGACAATTTCAAGAGATGTGTGGTGCCCAGACCGGGACTTGAACCCGGATGACTTGCGTCATACGCCCCTCAAACGTACGCGTATACCAATTCCGCCACCTGGGCACAGGTGCTGCGTCCCTGACGCTGTTCCTGGTATCGAGGAAGGGACTTGAACCCATACGTCCTTGCGGACACTGGCTCCTGAAGCCAGCGCGTCTGCCAATTCCGCCACCTCGACCCGAACGAAGCCCCGAGAGCGATCACGGAGCCGCGAGGCGGAAAGATAGCACATCCCGAAGATGGGTCTCAGGCTCACGGACCAAGAGCGGGGTGAGGCCAGTGAGGCGTGAGGCGACGAGTAGCTCCTCGGCCTTGAAGCGAATCGGAAGCAGGTAGTTGTTCGCCGCGCACCAGCGCTGGACAGCAGCGAGCGCCTTGACTCGCGCCTCTCTATCCGCAGGCTTGCGTGCCTCATTGAGGAGCGCATCGAGCTCTTTGAGCTGGATTCCAACTACATTTCCCCCGCTCAGCACCGCAGCAGAGCCGAGGAGTGGATAGAGGTCGGGATCTATCCCTACATCCACATTCAGCACCACCAAGTCAAAGTCCCCCGTTGCGAGGCGTGACGTGAGGGTCTGCGCATCTACCTCCGTGACGATCGTGGGCACTCCGAACGCGATCCATGCTGATGCCGCCTGCGTGGCAACGGCCGTATCTTCTGGATATGGGCCAGATGGGAGCGTGAGGATCTCAAGGCTCACCGGCTTCTTCTCCGCATCAATCCAGACGCCGTCCTTGAACTTCCACTTCACATCTTCAAACTGCTTCGTTGCATACTCGGCCCCACGAACTGGGAGTGGCACTTCGGCCCAGCCCCACGAGAGCGGAGAGACGGGTGCGGCGACTTCGCGGCCTCCATACGCACTCGTGATTGCGGATGGATTGAGAAGTGCGCGGAGTCCGAGGCGGAGCTTTGGGTGGCGGAGCACGGTCCGTGGACGCAGGTTTACTGCGATCCCATTGAAGGTGGTGGAGCCGAGCTCAATAGCGCGACCAGCATCCACGAGCGCGACCTGCGTCGCCTCTCGTGCGAGTCCAACGAGTGCATCAAGTTCTTCTGCACGCCATGCGTTGAGCCCCTCCTCTTCCGTGCCATAAAAACGGAGTGCGATCGAATCGACAGGCAGACCGGTAGCCCCCTCTCGCATGAGCGAGCGAGCCGCAAGATCTCCGGCGAGAAGGTCATCACGCACTTGAAGTGCGGCCGCCCCTCCATCCATCGCGACAACCTTGAATGGGCCGCTCCCCATTGGGATTGTGGCCGCCTCAAGTTGTGGGATGTCCCGCGCGGCACTTCCACTAAAGAGGTGCGCTGGGAGAAGTGGGAGCGTGCCGAGGAGCGCGGGGAGATTCGCCAGTGCGCGCGGCGCACGAACCACGAGATCTCCAGTAGTCTCACTCACCTCAACGGTGAGTGCCTCCCAGTAGCCGCCATCAAGTCGCAGCTCGCCAGCAAGACCAAGGGTCAGTTGAGCGTCCGCGGCGGTGACCTGCGTGCCGTCCTCCCAACGTGCCGCAGGATCAAGCAGAAACGTCCATGCGAGTCCGTCCTCGCTGACACTCCATGAGGTTGCCAGATCTGCCGTTGGATATCCGCTCGTGTCGAGTCGGGTGAGTCCGCGGTAGGTGAGCGCAACAATCGCGCGATCAGCGCCTGTAGATGCAAAGAGTGGCAGTGGTCGTTCAGGAAGGCCAATGACGCCTTCGCGAAGCGTCGTTGGACCACTCGGCAGAGTGATTCCAATTGAGAGTCCACCCCCGGGTCGGGTCCCTCCAATGATTCCGGCCTGCGCCCCTGCGCTCACGAACGCAACAGCAAAGAGGAGGAGGGCGGCGACTCTTCGCAGTGGGCTCATTGCGGCGCTCTGCAGTAGACGTGCATGGGCGAGCGGCGCCCTCGATTAGCTGGACTGGAGATAGCCAACCAGCGAGAAGAGCACGAAGAGGAGTGTGAGCAACACGGTAAACCGCATCAACTGTCGCTCTACTCCACGGCGTGATCGGTAGACGCTTGAATCGCCACCGAATGCGGAGCTAAGGCCAATGCCTCGCGCCTGCATGAGGATTGCCACGATCAAGAAGATGCTCACGATAATCTGGCCAACGGCAAGGATGGGGTTCATGGATACCTCCGATGCATGCGCGGCAATCCCGCGTTCCGCGATTGTAGCACCCCTCCCCTTACGCCCGAGCGAGCAGCGATCGACCCGTCATCGTGGGAGGAAGCGCGAGTCCCGTGAGGGCACCGATCGTCGGCGCGATATCTTCAAGCGCGCCGTCCACGAGCTGATACCCGTCTATCCGATCACCTGCGATCAGGATGGGGACACGGGCGAGGGTGTGACTAGTCACCGGTTCTCCTGCCGCTGTCACCATCGTCTCTGCGTTCCCGTGATCTGCGGTAACCACGAGTGTTGCACCGGGTCGCGCGTGTACCGCCGCTGCGATCCTTCCCAGGGCGCGGTCTACCGCTTCACAGGCGCGGACCGTGGCGCTGAAGTCACCCGTGTGTCCAACCATGTCTGGGTTTGCAAGGTTGGCAAGGATGAACGCCTCGCTCCCCTCTGCGAGCGCCGCAACCACCGCATCCGCAATCTCCGCTGCTCGCATCTCAGGTGCGCGATCGTACGTTGCTACGGGGAGGCTCGAGATCAGCATGCGTCGTTCACCAGGGAGAGCCGCTTCATGTCCACCATTGAAAAAGTACGTCACATGCGCGTACTTCTCCGTCTCTGCCACATGGAACTGCTTCAGGCCCGCGTCAGCAATCGCTGAGGCGAGCGAGGGCACCTGTGCTGGTCCGAAGAGTGCGGGGGTCGCTACCTCCTCACCATAGGAACTCATTCCCCAGACCGGAACGGGGAGCATCAAAGGACGCTCGAAGTGCGAGAAGTTCGGCGCGCTCAGCGCGGCCACAAGTTGTCGCGCCCGATCTGCACGGAAATTCGCGTGAATCAGCACATCTCCTGGTCGGATGGCGGATTCTTCGCCATCAAGGAGCACCGTTGGGACGACGAACTCGTCACCCTCACCGCGCGCATACCCCTGCTCGATCGCATCACGCGCGCTCCGTGCCCGCAGTCCATCCGCCGCAGCGATCGCCGCAACGGCACGGGCGGTCCTCTCCCAGCGCTGATCCCGATCCATTGCAAAGTAGCGCCCGGAGACCGAAGCGATCTTCGTCTGTGGGGCGAAGCGAGCGAGACGCGCTTCTAGATCTGCGAGATAGCCGAGGGCGGAGCGTGGCGGCGTATCTCGACCATCAAGGAAGAGGTGAAGATAGACGGAGCGCACGCCACTCGCCTCAGCGGCCGCGGCGAGTGCAACAAGGTGCTCATCGTGCGCATGCACACCACCTGGTCCCAGGAGACTGCAGAGATGGATGCGACCACCCTCCGCAGCGCGGAGCGCTCGGAGCAGCTCTGGCTGCTCGGAGAAGGTTCCGTTTTCAATTGCTGCACTAATGCGTGGCAAGTCTTGTGGAACTCGCTGTCCTGATCCGATGTTTAGATGACCGACCTCACTGTTTCCCATCTGCCCTTCAGGGAGACCGACGGCAGCACCACTTGCATCAAGTTCGGCGTGTGGCCAGCAAGCGCGAAGGTCCTGCCACGCGGGCATCGCCGCAGCGACGATCGCATCTCCTGGCGCCCCTGCTCCAATGCCAAAACCGTCGATGACGAGTAGGACGAGCGGACGATCTGCCGCCAAGTTCATCGTGCGGATCCAAGGGCGGCGGCAATGTCGAGCAGGCTCTCACTGGACAGCGACGCGCCACCGACCAACAGGCCATCTAATCGAGATGCACCCGTGCCAGCAAAGAAGGGTGCGGCATGGGACGCACGCACACTTCCGCCATACAAGATCTGAACCTGATTACTACTCCCCTGTCGAATTGCAGCCGCCATCCCTCCTGCAAGTTCAGGGTCCGCGGGCGCCCCACTTCCGATCGCCCAGACCGGTTCATATGCAACGAGGGCCCCTGCCTCAAGGAGCGCCGTGAGACTGCATCCAGCCTGCGCCGCACTCCCCGCCAGCTCGTCCCACTGCGCACGCACTTCGGCGTAGCGCTGCCCTGTCGTTGCCTCTCGGGCTGTGTCACCAACGCAGATGATCGGCCTCAGCCCCGCGGCAACCGCTCGAGCGACCTTCTGTCCAATCTGCGCACTGGTCTCGCCAAGGTTGCGCCGCTCTGAGTGTCCGAGGATCACCGCGCCTGCAATGCCGAGAAGGTGCGTTGCAGGAGTTTCTCCCGTGTAGGCCCCTGGCTCCAGCGCCGACACATCTTGAGCGGCAACGCCAATCTGCAGCGACGCGTGTTCCCGCTGCAGGAGTGAGGCGACAGGCACCAGGCCAAGCGTCGAGGGTGCAATCATGAGACTCCCTGGTAGAACCCCCCTACGCTGTGCATCCTTCGCGATCTCTTCCGCCAGGAGTACTTCCTCGCCGGGGGGAAGGTTCGCCTTCCAGTTCGCAACGAGGAGCGGCAGCGTGTGGTTCATCATATGGAGATCATGGCAGAGCCTGGCGTGGAAGTGCCGCCGCCTGACGCTCCAACGAGTAAAGGCTTCGTTGCACGGTGCTTCGCGTCATGTGAAGTTGCTCCCCAAGCTCCGCGATCGTCGCGTCGGGGTGCACAAGCCGAGCCTCAGCAACGCGTCGCATTGGCCCGCTCGTATCAAGCGCGCCGGCATCGCCCAGCCGTCGAATGGCCTCGGCCTGCCGCATCCCCGCCCGTACGGTTCGCTGCAGATTCGCCGTCTCCGCATTGATACTTCGGTTCAACTCGCCGCGGACTTCGCGCAGCACGCCGCGCGCCTCCATCTCTGCAACGGAACTCCCTGCACCGAGTCTTCGCAAGAGGTCAAAGATCTCAGCGCGGTTCTTCCACACAATCACTCCTCGGCCTCGACGAACACGAAGGCTTCCTGGGAGTCCCACCTGCGAGAAGGCGTGCAGGAGTAACGTCGCCTCGTTTTGCGCGAGCACCACCTCCAAATGGATTCGCCCAGTTGCAAGGGAGAGCGAGCCCCGAGCTAAGAGCCTCCCTCGAAGGAATGCGAGGCGGCAGTGTTGTGGAGCCCGTGGCGCAACCACCAGTGCGGCGCGGCGTAGCGCACGCTCCGCTGGGGTCCCCGCCTCTCCGCCGGTGCGAGCGTCTCCGCTGAGCTGATGCACCGTGCGAGCGATCGCCACATCAGATCGACGACCTGCGTCGCGGAGCCCATCGAGCTCAGCCGCCCGACAGCACTGCTGGGTTGGGAGCACGGCCGCCAGTTCGTGCCGCACATTAGCAACGAGTTCACGTGCGCTCTGGCTCACGAACGCACCACCTTCAGAAGCGGTCGCGAGCGCACGAGTGCCTGCGCAAGGAGTGCTGGGTCATGGAGGTGGGGGCGGAGTCGCGAGGCGATCGCGCGCACTTCAATCGGAGGGCGCGGGACCCCGCTGGCACTCGCGCTCCTCGCAAAGCGCGGCTGCAGCGGTACCCCGACCTCGCCACCCCCCCGTCGCGCGACCGACGAAGCGAGTACAAGGTCAATCAGATTCGCCGCACCGTGCTCCACCAGCGCGTCAAGGTGCGCGTCAAGATCCATCCCTTCCGTCTCACCCTCCTGCTCATCCACGTTCGCAACCCAGATCAGCGGTGCGCGCCGTCGCGCGAGTGCCTCACGAATCTCCGGAACGAGGAGGTGCGGGATGAGGCTCGTGTAGAGACTTCCAGGCCCAAGAACGAGCAGATCAGCTTCTCGAATCGCATCGAGTGCGCTCGCAGTGGCTTTGATGGTTCCCACATCCAGAGATACCGATGCAATGCCTCGCGTTCGCGCAAGCGCCGCCTGGCCAAGGATGCTGATGCCCCCACGCGTGCGCCCGCGTAAACGCAGTGCGACAGAAGTCGCGGGGATTACACGACCGCGCACATGGAGGATGCGATGCACGCGTTCAATGCCGCGCTCAAGATCCCCCTCCTCCTCGGCGATCGCCGCTGCGAGGAGAAGGTTCCCTACAGGGTGGCCACGTGTCGCTCCGTGCTCTGCTGGGAGACGATGCTGGAGAAGCGCGCCCGCCGTTGATTCGGCGTCCGCGAGAGCAATCAAGCAGTTACGAAGATCACCGACAGGTGGGATGCCGAGTTGTTCGCGGAGAATTCCAGAGGAACCTCCATCATCTGCGAGCGAGACGATTGCGGTGAGCGCAACCCCCTCTCGCTTAAGTCCGCGGAGCACGGTGGCCATCCCGGTCCCACCGCCGAGCACCACCACACGTCGGCCCCCACCATGCAGCCTTCTCTCCTGTAACGCGCGCAAGAGACGGGAGCGAAGCCCCACCGTTAACTCCTCGCGAGATCGCGATGCTCCACCACAATCGGGG
>JAUMDJ010000152.1:0-1860 GCA_032121895.1 Chloroflexota bacterium
TCTTCTCGTTGGCGCAGCAGTATTTGATCCTCGGCTACGGCGGACTCTTCCCACTCTTTGGGTGGACTCCGGCCTTCGCCGTGAACCATGCACCGCGATTCCCCGTGGCGATGCCGGAGAGCGCTCCGGCGGGCGACGTGGTTGAAGGGGCACCACAATCCCGCACGGATCTTGACCGCGCCGCATCTGCGGCCGCCACGATCCGTTCGGCCAAGAAGCGCGACCGACATGGTCGCCGAGGGGGCAGATAATGGCGAGCGAGAGCGCATACCAGGAGTTCACAGGGAAGAGCGTGGAAGAGGCGCTCAAAATCGCATGCGAATCCTTCAAGGTTGGACTCGCCGACCTCGACTTTGAAATCATCGCGCCAGGCTCGAAGGGCGTTCTCGGCATGGGTGCTGAGCCAGCGCGGATCGTTGCAGCGCCAGCCAGCGCAATCGCAGGCAGCACGCCAAAGCGCGCGACCGAACCTGCACCACGCGCCGCAGCGCCACGAGAGGCTGCACCACGAGACGTTTCACCACGCGACTCCGAACCGCGACCCGCACGCAGCGCACGACCAGAGCGTGCACCAGCGGCACGTGCGGAGCGACCCGCGCGAGCACCGCGTCCTGAACGTGCTGATCGACCAGCCCGAGCGCCACGCGAAGCGGGCGAGGCACGAGAGCCACGCGAGCGCCGCGAGCGCAGCGAGACTACGCCAGAGATGATCGCCGGCGGCAAGGAGATCCTTGAGACGCTGATCAAGCACCTCGACTTTGAGGCAGAGATTCGCCTGAGCGGCGAAGGCTCCGAGACCGTGCTGAATGTGGCGGGCACGTCACCGGAAGCGGCGGAAGAACTCGGCAGCTTGATTGGTCGACGCGGCGAGCGTCTTCAGGCGATCCAGCACCTTGTCAACTTGATGTTGAGCCGCAAGCTCGGCGAGTGGGCACGCGTCACCGTAGACATTGAAGAGTATCGCGGTCGACGTGAAGCGCAGCTCCGCGCACTTGCGCGCAAGGCGGGCGAACGTGTTCGGGAAACCGGTCGCGCAGTTCAGCTCGAACCAATGACTGCGCTCGAGCGCCGCTGGGTGCACATGGAGCTCCAAGACGCGCCAGGAATTGCAACCGAGTCGGCTGGTGAAGAGCCAGAACGCCGCGTGGTCGTGATCCCAGCCTAAGCGTAACTAGGCGGCAACCAGCATGGCAAAAGCGGGCGCAACTCGCGAGTCGCACTTTCTGGCGATCGAGAAGCGCTACGGCGAACCGATGTCGCACTGGCACAAGGTGATGGCGCGCCTTGGTGGGAAGAAATATCCGGAGCAGATGGCGTATCTGCAGGAGAACCATGGCTTCTCAAAGGTGCACGCGAACGCGTTGGTGATGTTTACTCGCGGCTCAACATCCGCGCATCGTCATGCAACACCAACTAACTACTTCAAGAGCATTGATCCGCAGCAGGCGCGTACCATGCGCGCGATGTTTAAGGTGCTGCGCACAAAGTACCCAGAGCTCAAGCTGGTGATCTCTTGGAATCAACCAATGCTTCGCACCGAGAAAGACTATGTATTCGGCGCATCTGCAACAGCAAAGTACCTGTTGATTAACCCGTTTAGCCACGCGGTGATCAACAGCTTCGCTCCGAAGCTGAAGGGGTTCCGCGTACTGAAGTACACGATCACGATCCCCAACGACTGGGAGATCGACGAGAAGCTTCTGTTAGCAATGGCGAAGGCGCGGCTTGCTGAACTGAAGTAGGCGCGCGCCGACGGCGCGGCGTGTGCGATTGGTGGAGATGGAGGAGAGTCGAACTCCTCGTCCGAAAAGCCTGCCAAGAGACCACTACGAGCGTGTCCTGCGGTTTAGTCTGAGTTGA
>JAUMDJ010000153.1:0-5025 GCA_032121895.1 Chloroflexota bacterium
GCGCGGCACGTGCAGCGGGGGAGGCAAGTGGCGCAGCACTGCTCCTTGTTGAAGCGATTGCGCTGCTCGACTCTGGTCTCGCTGAAACACTGGATGGCCTCCTACTCATTGACGCGCCGCGTGAGATACGTCAGGCGAGACTGCTGGAGCGAGGGGTGAGCGCGGAAGACTTCGCGCGGCGTGAAGGGGCTCAAGCGGGTCTCAGCACACGGCTGCGCGCAGCGGGGGCCCTCCCGATCGACGCTCGGCACAGCGTCGCAGAGGGTGCCGCTGCGGCGGCCGATGCACTCCGCCTTCTATGCTCCACAGGTGAAAGGGACCCCAATCCAACCGACTGATCACACCCCCGCACTCGGTGCGGCGTTCGCGCTGCGCTCAGACTTTCAGCCAACCGGAGACCAGCCGAAAGCGATCGAGGGCCTTGTTGAGGGTCTCCGCGCGGGGCTCCATCATCAGGTGCTCCTAGGGGCAACTGGCACTGGGAAGACCTTCACGATCGCGAACGTGATCCAGCAGGTGCAGCGGCCGACGCTGATTCTTGCGCACAACAAGACACTTGCGGCACAGCTCTACTCCGAGATCAAGGAGTTCTTCCCAGAGAACGCCGTGGAGTATTTCGTCTCTTACTTTGACTACTACCAGCCAGAGGCATATCTGCCACGCTCCGATACGTACATTGAGAAGGATTCAAGTCGCAACGATGAGATCGATCAGTTGCGCCATGCGGCAACCAAGGCGCTCTTTGAGCGGCGCGACACGATCATCGTGGCCTCCGTAAGCTGTATCTACGGTCTCGGCGCACCGGTTGACTACGGGGCAACAATCTTGCGTGTGCGCAAGGCGGGGAAGTACCGCCGCGATGCCATCCTGCGTCACCTCGTTGATTTGCAGTATCAACGGAATGACGCCACCCTTGGCCGCGCCAAGTTCCGCGTGCGTGGGGACACCATTGAGGTGCAGCCTGCAGGTGAAGAAACGATTCTCCGCGTGGAGTTTTTCGGAGATGAAGTGGAGCGTATTGCGGAGGTGGACCCACTCACGGGTGAGATCCTCGCCGAGCGGAACGAGATGGTGATCTACCCCGCAACGCACTATGTGACCCCAACGGAGAAACTCGCTGAAGCGATTCGCGACATTGAGAAGGAGATGGAGTCGCGCTGCGGGGAGCTGGAGGCCACTGGGAAGATTCTCGAGGCGGCGCGTCTCCGACAGCGAACTACCTTTGACCTTGAGATGATGCGCGAGGTTGGGTACTGCTCTGGGATTGAGAACTACTCTCGTCACCTCTCGCGCCGCGAGCCAGGGTCGCGCCCATGGACACTGCTCGACTATTTCCCAGCTGATTGGCTTCTGGTGGTCGATGAGAGCCACATGAGCATCCCGCAGGTGGTTGGCATGTATAAGAACGATCGCTCGCGGAAGGAGATCCTCGTGGACTTCGGCTTCCGCCTCCCGAGCGCGCTCGATAATCGCCCGCTCACGTTTGAGGAGTTTGAGGGGAGCGTGCGCCAAGCGATATACGTATCTGCCACCCCTGGAAGCTACGAGATGACGAAGCAGGAGCGCGTGGTGGAGCAGCTCATCCGCCCGACAGGTGTGGTGGATCCGAAGATCACCGTTGTGCCAACCGTCGGACAGATCGACGATTTGATGAAGCGTGTCCAAGAGCGGATCGCACGTCGCGAACGCGTGATCATCACCACGCTCACCAAGCGAATGGCGGAAGAGCTCGCCGCCTACCTAGAAGAGGCCGGCATTCGCGTTCGCTACCTGCATAGCGAGATTGACACGTTGGAACGCGTGGAGATCCTGCGAGACCTACGTCTCGGCGTCTTCGATGTGATCGTGGGGATCAATCTACTTCGTGAGGGGATTGACCTTCCGGAGGTGACCCTGGTGGCGATCTTGGACGCGGATAAGGAAGGGTTCCTTCGCAGCGCATGGGCGCTCATCCAGACCGTTGGGCGGGCGGCGCGCAACATTGGCGGCGAGGTGGTCTTTTACGCAGACAAGATGACAGAGTCGATGCGCGTTGCGATCTCAGAGACGGATCGGCGCCGAGGGATCCAGGAGCGTTGGAACACCGCTCACGGCATCACCGCCACCACAATCAGCAAGCCGATTCGGGACTTGAACGACCGTCTGCGCAGTGTTGCCGAGAAGGCAGATTCGTACGCTGGCGGGAAGGGTGGAGCGCTCAGTGAGATCGGACGAAGCGAGATTGAAAAGATGGTTAAGCAGCTCGAGGCGCAGATGCGACTCGCTGCAAAAGAGCTTGAGTTTGAGCGTGCCGCATCAATTCGTGATGAGTTGCGCAGCCTCCGGCAGGGGGTGCTCGAAGAGAACGCTGCGGTGAGGATTGCTCGTCTTGCAGAGCGCGCCGCGGACGATGCCGCTGAGCCTCGAGGGCGTGATCTTATGCCCCGACGTGTGGCGAGTGGGACTGCGCGCACGGTGGTCGCCCCCGCGCTCGACACCGCTGCCGATTGGCTGCCTGGACTTCGCGATGAACATGAGGAGTCTGATGAGACTGCGGCGCCTCCCGAATCGCCAAGCGGCACTGATTCGGTACTCTCACGGCGACGCACGTGGGATCCAAGCGTGACCCCGAACGTGATCAAGCGTCGTGGCGAGCGTCCGCGCAGGAGGGGCTGAAGTGGCACAGGAGAAGATCGTCATCCGCGGTGCGCGGGAGCACAATCTCAAGGGGATTGACCTTGAGATTCCGCGGGATCGACTCGTGGTTGTCACTGGCATCTCTGGCTCTGGGAAGTCGAGCCTCGCCTTTGACACGATCTACGCCGAAGGGCAGCGCCGATATGTGGAGAGCCTCTCGGCATACGCGCGCCAGTTCCTTGGCCAGATGGAGAAGCCCGACGTTGACCTGATTGATGGTCTCTCGCCAGCAATCTCAATTGATCAGAAGGGCTCGTCGCGTAATCCACGCTCCACTGTGGGAACGATCACCGAGATCTGGGATCACCTCCGACTCCTCTACGCGCGTGCTGGCACGCCGCACTGCCCGAAGTGCGATCGTCCGATCAGTCGTGTCTCACTCGACCACATTGTGGATGAGATCCTGCAACTCCCAGACGGGACGCGCCTTCTCGTGCTCGGTCCAGTGCTTCGCGACCGGAAGGGTGAAGGGGAGACCTTCTTCCATGCCGCGCGAAAGGCGGGCTTCAGTCGCGTGCGCGTCAACGGAACCCTCTATGACCTTGACGATGCGCCAAAACTTGACAAGAAGAAGCGACACAGCATTGAGGTGGTGGTGGACCGCTTCATCGTGCGCCGGCCGGTCGACGAGAAGGGGAAGCCGCTGCCGCCAGAGGATCGCAGCCGCCTCTCCGATTCCGTGGAGACGGCGCTGAAGCTCGGCGAAGGGCTCGTCATCATCTCCTCCGCCGCAGCGGAGGGATCGAAGCCGACCTTTGAGGAGCGACTCTTCAGCGAGAAGTTGGGCTGTCCGTATGACGGCACGGTGATGGACGACCTTGAGCCGCGCTCCTTCAGCTTCAACTCGCCGCACGGCGCCTGCCCAGAGTGCACCGGCCTCGGCTTCCGACTTGAGGTTGATGCTGAGCGCGTGATCGATCCAGAGAAGTCGGTTCTTGAGGGCGGGCTCGTTCCGTGGTCGCGTTCACCAGAGGGGAGCTGGTACCTGAAGGTGGTGACCGCCGCCATGAAGGCGAAGAAGTGGAACCCGAAGACGCCGATTGGTGAACTCCCCGCCGCGGCACAGGAGTATCTCCTCAACGCCGAGCGTGAAGATCGCTTCACCGTCACCTATGAGAACGCCAGCTACCGCAATACCTACAAGGCAGCCTTTGAGGGGATCATTGCGAACCTTGAGCGCCGCCACCGCGAGACGGACTCCGAGCTCGTGCGCGTGGAGATTGAGCGCTACATGGTTAGCCGCCCCTGCCCCGAGTGCAAGGGGCGCCGCCTCAAGCCCGAGATGCTCGCCGTGCGCGTTGCCGAGAAAAACATCGCGGAGGTCGCGGCGATGCCGATCGGCGAGCTCACCAGCTGGATTAACGCCCTGACGCCACTCCTCGGCGAGCGTGAGCGAACGATCGCCAAGGCGATCGTCAAAGAGATTGCCGAACGGGCTGGCTTCCTCGTAGATGTTGGACTTGACTACCTCACCGTGGATCGCACCGCGACAACGCTCTCTGGTGGTGAGGCGCAGCGCATTCGCCTCGCCACACAGATCGGCTCGCGACTTGTGGGTGTGCTCTACATCCTCGACGAACCATCGATCGGGTTGCACCAGCGCGACAACGCGCGCCTCATCACGACGCTCCTGCGCCTCCGTGACCTCGGGAACACGGTGCTGGTGGTTGAGCACGATGAAGAGACGATCCGCACCGCCGACTGGATCGTGGACATTGGCCCGGGTGCCGGGGAGCTTGGCGGGAAGGTGGTGGTGAACGGCACCCTGAAGGCACTCACCGACGCAAAGGAGTCAATCACCGGTGCATTCATCCGCGGAGATCGTGCCGTGAAGATTCCGAAGACGCGACGGAAGGGGAGCGGGAAGAGCATCGTGGTGAAGGGGGCGCGCGAGCACAACCTCAAGGGGCTCGATGTGGAGTTCCCACTCGGCCGCTTCATTGCCGTCACCGGAGTCTCTGGGAGTGGAAAGAGCACGTTAGTGACGGACATCTTGCAGAAGGCGATCGCCCGCAAGTTGCACGGGACCAAAGAGCGACCAGGTGCACACGAGCGTGTCACTGGGCTTGATCAGATTGATAAGGCGATCGAGATTGATCAGAGTCCGATCGGTCGCACGCCGCGGTCGAACCCTGCCACCTACGTGGGGCTCTTCACGCCGATTCGCGAACTCTTCGCCGCGACGCAGGAGGCGCGACTTCGTGGCTACTCTGCTGGCCGCTTCTCCTTCAACGTCAAGGGCGGCCGCTGCGAGACCTGCGCGGGTGACGGCATTCTGCAGATTGAGATGCAGTTCCTCCCAGATGTCTATGTCCCGTGCGAAACATGTCGCGGGAAGCGCTACAACCG
>JAUMDJ010000154.1:0-4331 GCA_032121895.1 Chloroflexota bacterium
TTTGGGCTCCCACTCCCGTCAACAGAAGGGGTCGGTCTCGTGGTGGCGCTGATCTGGGCCTCCGTCTATGTTTGCGCCGCGCTCCTCTCCTGGAGTGGTCGGCTCTCACCGCAACCGTGGGTTAGCCGGGGCGCGGGGTTTAAGCAGGACGCGGGGTAGGATTCACCCATGGTCTCCACAACGCGCGCAGGATCCACTCGTGCGGCCCTCTCGGCCGCCGCACAGGAGTACATCCTCACCTTCCGCTCGCACCCCGATGCAGAAGGCGTCACCCCTTCACTGGTGGCAAAAGACCTTGAAGTGAGCAAGCAGGCGGCGGCGGAAATGTTCAAGCGCCTCGCCGATGACAAGTTGATTGCCGGGTGCACCGGACATGCGCGACTCTGGAAGCTCACCGCGGCGGGCGAGGCTGCAGCCGATGCAATTTTTAAGCGGCACGCGCTCCTTGAGTGGCTCCTCACAGGTGTTGTTGGACTCTCGTGGGCGGCCGCGGACGCAGAGGCACGCCGCCTGCACGCGGTGATCTCGCCGGCACTTGAAGAGCGTCTCGATGAGATGCTCGGACACCCTCAGACCTGCCCACACGGAAATCCGATCGATCGCGCGGCAGAGGCGCGTCGACCGAAGGGGAGGCCGCTCGCGGAGTTGGAGGCGGGTGAGGTGGCAACAATCTATCGAGTGACGGAGGCGGCCGAAGCGGATGGCGCGCTACTCAGCTATCTCGAGGCTCGTGGACTCGTGCCAGGGGCCCCAGTTTCGGTCCTCTCCCGAAGCAGTTCGCTTGACTCCCTCACCCTTGATGGACCGATCGGTCGCGCCACACTCGGCCTTCGTCCCGCCACGCTCATTCACGTGTTGCAGGGGAAAGTAGACCAGAAGCTCTTTCACCGTGTCGCTGGCGTGGCGACATGAGCGGTGAGATGCGCGTACGGATTGCACCGAGCCCCACTGGACCGTTCCACATTGGGACCGCACGCACCGCACTCTTCAATCTTCTCTATGCCCGCGCAAACGGTGGCACCTACATCGTGCGCGTGGAAGACACCGACACTGCGCGCTCAACCGCAGAGCACGAGGCGGACATCCTTGAAGGGCTGCGCTGGCTCGGGCTTGAGGCGGATGAGGGCGTCGTCAGCGCGAACGAAGAGCGTGGAGGGCACGGTCCATACCGGCAATCGGCTCGCAGTGCGCGCTACGCCGAAGTTGCGGCGCAACTCTACACAGCGGGCCTTGCGTACTACTGCTTCTGTACAAGCGCGGAACTAGACGCGGAGCGGAGTGCACGCGAGAAGGCGAAGCTTCCGCCCCGATACTCTGGCCGATGCGCGGGGATCGCGGCAGACGAAGCGGCGCGTCGCGTTGCAGCGGGGGAGTCGGCCGCCTTGAGGTTCCGCATTAAGCCGGGCGTTGTGGTCATTGATGACCTTGTCCGTGGTCGGGTAGAGATCGATGCTGAGGCACTCGGAGGCGATCTTGTGATCCTTCGCGCGGACGGTTCGCCGCTCTACCACTTCACCGTGGTCGTGGACGATGCGGATATGGGGATCACCCACGTGATCCGCGGCGAGGATCACCTCTCCAACACGCCGAAGCACATCCTCCTCTTCCAGGCGCTCGGAGTTGCGCTGCCAAAGTTTGCACACCTCCCGCTGATCTTGAATCCGGATCGAACCAAGATGAGCAAACGGAAGAGCCAGACGGCAATCTCTGATTATCGCGCGGAAGGTTTCCTTAAGGAGGCGATCATCAACTTCCTCGCGCTCCTCGGCTGGTCAACGGGGAGTGAGGACGAGGTCCTCAGCGTGGAAGAGATTCAAGGACGATTCTCTCTGGATCACGTGCAGAAGGCGGGGGCCGTCTTTGATCGCACCCGACTCGAATGGATCAACGGCCAGTGGATTCGGAAGTTGACGCACGAGGATCTTTTGGCACGCCTGCGCCCCTTCTATGATCGGGCCGCCGCTGATGGTCGCATTGGACGCCCCGCAACGGATGACGAGATCGCCGCGCTCCTCCCGTTGATTCGCGAGCGCATTCCGCTCCTCTCGTCTGCGATTGAACTCACCGACTTCCTCTTCTTGGATGCGTTGCAGCATGACCCGGCACTCCTCGTGCCGAAGCGTTGGGAGGCGGCTACAGCGCGCGCCGCGCTCGAAGCGGCACGTCCACTGATTGCGGATGGGATTGGCGAAGGCGACGCACCACTCCTTGATGCTCCGGATGCACTGGAGGCGAAGCTGCGTACGCTTGCTGAAGAGCAGGGCTGGAAGGCGGGCGACCTCTTTATGGCGCTCCGCGCAGCGGCTACGGGTCGCACCGCGACGCCACCACTCTTCGACAGCATGAGGCTCCTCGGCCGCGCGGCTCTCCTTACGCGCATTGACCAGGCGATCGCCGTCCTGCGCGCCGCCTGAGGTGCTGTTCACACGTCGTTAACGTAAAGGCGGGAGGGTTGCATGGTGAAGAGTGAGACGGCGCGCATCCTCCTTGTTGAAGATGAGCGGCCGCTGCGCGAGGCACTCGCAGATGCGCTGAGCGCTGAAGGCTTCTCGGTGGAGCAGGCGGCGACAGGCGCCGCTGGTCTCGCTGCCTTTCGCGCGCATACACCCGACCTTGTGCTCCTTGACCTCATGCTCCCTGAGATGAGTGGTATTGAGGTGTGTCGTGCCATTCGTACGAACTCCAGCGTCCCAGTGATCATGGTGACGGCGAAAGCGTCTGAGACAGATCGCGTTGCTGGGCTCAACCTTGGCGCCGATGATTACGTGACGAAACCGTTCTCTTCGCGCGAGCTCTCTGCGCGAATCCGCGCCGTGCTCCGTCGCAGCGGGGCAACGCCAGCACCGAGCGCTGAGCGGCTGGTGCGGATCGGAGAGGCAGAGATCGACCTTGAGGGACAGCGCATTCTTCGTAACGGCGCCGTCGTGCACGTGAAGCCGAAGGCATTCCAGCTTCTTGCCTTCCTGATCGCCAACGCTGGCCGTGTCTATAGCCGCGAGCAGTTGCTTGATCGGGTCTGGGGGTACGACTACGCCGGGGAGACGCGAACGGTGGATGTCCATATGCACGCCCTCCGCCGCGCGATCGAAGCGACACCGGCCAGCCCAGTGGCCCTGCAGACGGTCCGCAACATCGGCTACGTGCTCCGACGTACCACCTGAGCTTCCTCAGTTCGCCGCGAGGCGGGCGGCGCGGGTAGGATGTCCAGATGCGAATAGGAAACCTCTTCTTCAGCACGCTACGCGAGGACCCCGCCGACGCGGAGATGCCCTCCCATCAGCTCCTGCTCCGCGCCGGATACATCCGCCCACTAGGTGCGGGCATCTACTCACTCCTTCCGCTCGGCATGCGCGTCAATATGCACGTGACCCAGGTGATCCGTGAAGAGATGAACGCCATCGGCGGACAAGAGATGCTGATGCCGGTCGTTCACCCCGCCGATCTCTGGAGGGAGACAGGACGATACGACCAAATCGGCCCTGAGATGGGTCGTTTCAAAGATCGTGGTGGACGCGACATGGTTCTCGCCATGACGCACGAAGAGGTGGTGACCGACCTTCTCCGCAAGCTGGTGAACTCCTGGCGACAACTTCCGCAGCAGGTCTATCACTTTCAAACAAAGTGGCGCGATGAACCCCGCTCGCGCGGTGGCCTCATTCGCGTGCGCGAGTTCACGATGAAGGACGCCTATTCGGCGGATCGTGATGAGGCAGGGCTCGATCACTCGTACGCGCTCTACTACCACGCATACACCCGCATCTTCGCCCGACTCGGCTTGAAGACGATTGCCGTAGCGAGCGATGTAGGGATGATGGGTGGCACAGGGGCGCATGAGTTCATGGCGCCGAGCGAGTACGGCGAAGACACGCTGGTGATCTGTGACGCATGCTCCAGCGCCTCAAATCGACAGGTCGCGCATGTGCGCAGGGCGACGCCTGTTGCAGCGGCACCACTTCCGCGCGAAGAGGTGAAGACCCCAAACGCGCCAACGATTCAAGCGCTCGCCGAACTGCTCGGCGTCCCGCACGAGCAGACCGCGAAGGCAGTCTTCTTTGCAGATCGCGACGATCGGCTGATCGTTGCCATTGTGCGGGGCGATGATGATGTTGAGGAGACGAAGCTGACGAACGCGATCGGTGCGCGCGATCTCCGTCCAGCACGCGAAGAGGAGATCGTTGCCGCAAACATGGTGCCGGGCTACGCCTCGCCGATCGGCGCGAAGGGGGCACTCGTAGTGGTTGACGAACTCGTGGCCTCCTCCACAAATCTTGTTGCTGGCGCAAACAAGGAGGGGTACCACTTCAAGAACGTCAACATCCCCCGTGACTTCA
>JAUMDJ010000155.1:0-4618 GCA_032121895.1 Chloroflexota bacterium
TCCTCGGCGTCCCCGTGGCGCTGAAAGATCTCGTCAACATGATCGGTACGCCAACCACCGCCGGCTCCAAGATCCTTGAGGGCTATATCAGTCCCTACGACGCAACGATCGCCGCAAAACTGAAGGCTGCTGGCGCACTCATCCTTGGAAAGACAAACATGGATGAGTTCGCGATGGGCTCGTCAACTGAGTTCAGCGCGTACCGGCGCACGGTCAATCCGTGGGATCGTGAACGTGTCCCAGGTGGCTCATCAGGCGGATCTGCTTCGGCGGTTGCGGCTCTCCATGCGCCACTCAGTATTGGCAGCGATACGGGTGGGTCCATCCGTCAGCCGGCGAGCCTCACAGGGATCACGGGGTTGAAGCCAACCTACGGCCGCGTCTCACGCTACGGCATCGTTGCCTTCGCATCCTCCCTTGATCAGATCGGACCATTCGCGCGCAGCGCGCAAGACGCTGCGTTGATGCTCCATGCGATTGCTGGCTCTGACCCCCGCGATGCAACAAGCTCCGCAACCCCTGTAGACGCGGCACTGCTCACGCTCCCGCAAGGGGACCAGGCGGCGAGTGCGATCAAAGGGAAGCGCTTCGCCCTCCCCAAGGAGTACTTCGTGGCGGGGATGGAGCCGGGTGTGGAGGCGGCGGTCCGTGCCGCGGTTGCTGCACTGCAGTCAGCGGGTGCTGTCATTGATGAGGTGAGCCTTCCAACCACAGAGCATGCCCTTGCCACCTACTACATCGTCGCGCCCGCCGAAGCGTCTGCGAATCTTGCGCGCTATGACGGAATTAGATATGGCGCGTCAAAGCATGGTGGCGGTGATCTGCTTGATGGCTACTTGACGACGCGCGGTCGCGGCTTCGGACCCGAGGTACGCCGACGCATCATGCTCGGCACGTATGCGCTCTCGGCGGGCTTCTACGATGCGTACTATCTCAAGGCGCAGAAGGTGCGCACGCTGATTGCCCGTGACTTTGATCGCATCTGGGCGGCGGGGTATGACGCGATCGTCGCGCCAGCGAGCCCATCGGTCGCGTGGAAGTTTGGGGCGAAGATGAGTGATCCTGTCGCCATGTATCTCGCTGACGCCTGCACGATCCCAACGAATATGGCGGGGCTTCCAGGGCTCAGCACGCCGTGCGGGCTCTCCGACGGTCTCCCAGTTGGCCTGCAACTGATCGGCGCACCGTGGAGTGAAACTGGACTCCTTTCAATCGCAGCTGGCTATGAAGCACTCACCGCCGATGCGCCGTGGCGTGCCCAGGAGCCAACCGATCTTGCGTCGCTTGGAGGTGCCGCATGAGCGACTTCGCACAGCGCACCCTCGCTGATCGCGTGCATGCGGTGCCACCGTCTGGCATCCGCCGCTTCTTCGACATCGCCGCCCAGATGGAGGACATCATCAGCCTCGGCGTCGGCGAACCTGACTTTGATACGCCGGCCCACATCACCGAGGCGGCGATCAGTAGCCTTCGTGCCGGACGGACGCACTACACATCAAACTACGGGACGCCAGAACTGCGCACCGCAATCTCCGACAAGATTTTCGAGCGATCGGGTGTGCGATACGACCCAGCGACCGAGATCATTGTCACGATCGGTGCCTCTGAGGCGGTTGACCTCGCCATTCGCGGGACAATCAATCCAGGTGACGCACTCATCCTTCCGGAACCCTCGTACGTTGCGTATCTCCCCGCCGTGATCTTTGCGGGTGGCCAGGTGCGATCAATCCCAACGAGTGCGGATGATGGCTGGCGCCTGGACACTGCCGCAGTCGCTGCCGCGGCGCCAGGGGCGAAGGCGATCTTCCTCGGGTATCCGGCGAATCCCACCGGCGCAACGCTGGGTGAGGCAACGCGCGCCGAACTCGCGCGGATTGCAGTGGAGCAGGATCTCCTGGTGATCAGCGACGAGATCTACGACCGTCTGGTCTATGAGGGCCCAGAGCATCGGGCGATCTCCGCGTATCCAGGGATGAAGGAGCGCACGATTCTGATCGGCGGCTTCTCAAAGTCCTACGCAATGACGGGTTGGCGTGTCGGTTTCCTCTGCGCACCAGCGGAGATCGTTGCCGGTCTCGTCAAGATTCATCAGTACGCGATCATGAGCGCGCCCACGCCTTCGCAAGACGCCGCGCTCGAGGCACTTCGGAACGGCGAGCCAGCCCTTGAAGAGATGCGTGCTGCGTACGCGCGTCGACGCAGCATCGTCCTGGACGGACTCGCCGCACTGAATCTTCCAACGGGTGCGCCGAAGGGCGCCTTCTACGCCTTCCCGGACATCTCGTCACTCGGCATCAGTGACGAAACCTTTGCTGAACGCCTCCTCCAAGAAGAGCGGGTGGCAGTCGTGCCGGGCTCCGCGTTCGGCGCGAGTGGGCGTGGTCATATTCGGATCTGCTATGCCGTTTCAGAAGAGAAGTTGCGTGAGGCGCTCGTCCGCATCGGACGCTTTGTGGCATCACTGAAGGGGGCCGCCGCATGAGCTGGGAGGCGGTGATCGGCATTGAGATCCATGTGCAGTTGCGCACCGCAACGAAGATGTTCTGTCCTTGTTCGATCCCAGCAGAGGGGGACGCGCCAAACACGCGCACCTGCCCAACCTGCCTCGGCCTCCCAGGCGCCCTCCCTGTGCCGAACCGAACTGCCATCGAGAAAGTACTCGCTGTGGGTGCCGCGATCGGTGCGAAGAGTCCTGCAACCACACGTTGGGACCGGAAGAACTACTTCTATCCCGACCTCCCGAAGGGCTACCAGATCAGTCAGCTTGATCTTCCGCTTGCGGAGCACGGCAGCATTGCCGTCACCACGAGCGCTGGGTCTGGCTCCGTGCGGATTCGACGCGCACATCTTGAGGAAGATACGGCGCGCCTGCGCCATGAGAAGGGTGCTGACGGCACGAGGGCGAGCCTCATCGATTACAACCGCTCTGGCGTCGCTCTTCTTGAGATCGTCACTGAGCCAGATATCCGTGATGGTGAGACTGCGCGGCGATACGCAGAAGAGCTCCGCCTCCTCCTGCGTACGATCGGTGCGGCTGACGCTGAGATGGAGAACGGCCAGATGCGCGTTGAGGCGAACATCTCGCTGCGCCCCTCAAGCGATGCTCCGTTCGGTACTCGCGTAGAGGTGAAGAATATGAATTCGTTCCGCTCCGTCGAACGAGCGATCGCGTATGAGGCGTCACGCCAGGCAGAAGTGCTCGACGCGGGTGGAACCATCACCCAGGAGACGCGCGGATGGGACGAGGGGAGCGAGACCACCTACACGATGCGCGCAAAGGAGGACTCGCACGATTACCGCTACTTCCCTGAGCCGGATCTGCCACCACTCGACATCGATCCCGCCTGGCTCGCAGCGATCGTCGCTGGTCTCCCTGAGCTCCCAGGAACTCGTCGCGCGCGCTATGTCAGCGAGCTCGGACTCACCGAATATGACGCGAGCGTCCTGGTTGCCGAGCCACGCGCCGCCGCCCTTTTTGAGGCGGCACGTGCCGCCCAGAAGGAGCTGGACGCGAAACTGCTTGCGAATTGGGTGAGCGGCGAATACCTGCGCGTGGCGAAAGAGGGTGCGGCTGACCCTGATCCGGTCCAGTTTGCCGCGCTTGTCGCTGCGGTTGCGAGCAAGGAGATCAACGGAACCACGGCGAAGGCACTCTTCGCCGAGATGATCACAACGCCACTCAACATTCGTGAGGTGATCGCTTCGCGTGGCCTTGGCCAGATCAGTGACGCTGGCGCACTAGAGAAGATCATTGCGGACGTGATCGCCGCAAACCCACAGGCGATCGCCGACTGGAAGGCGGGGAAGCAGCAGGCGGTGAGCTTCCTCGTTGGCCAGGCGATGAAGGCGAGTAAGGGGCGCGGCGACGCGGCGCTCCTTGGCGACTTGATTCGCACAGCGCTCGATCGCTGAGATGCTCGACATCGTTCGCCTCGTTACTGGAGGTTTTGGGGTCTTTGGCCTTCTCTACCTCGCACGTCAACTCCCACCACTGCTGACGCAGTATCGCCTGCATCAGACGCGTGTTGGTGGTGCAAAGCGCTATAGCGAGTGGCGCGGTGCGCCTGGTGCCGGCCCTGATGTTCTCGATCGCCTTGAGGGGGAGCTGATCGTTTCGCGGCTGAAGCGTCTCGCCGGCGTTGGCGTTGCCTCCATTGTTGGGATTGCGCTCGCCCTCTTCCCGCCGTTCCGCTAACTCTTTCGTTAGGCGCTCGGGCCCATAACCTTTAGACGCTGCACCTCGATCGCCGTACAGCGATCTTGCACGAACGAGACTCCCGCATCTGCGGCGAGTGCCGCAGATGCGGGACTGATGATGCCGAGTTGCAACCAGATCGCACCCGCGCCAACTGCGATGGCCTCCCGTGTCACGGCGGCGCAGTCTTCTGAGCGTCGAAAGACATCAACGAGGTCAATGCGTTCTCCGCTTGGAAGTGATGCTACTGCGGTGGCAAGGTCCGGAAAGCAGGGGAGTCCAGCAACTCCATCAGCCAGTGCGTTTGCGGCGGGGTTGACTGGGAGGATGCGCCAGCCAGCAGCCTTTAGGGCGAGTAGAACGCCGTGAGAGGGGCGATCGGCCTTCGGTGAGGCGCCAACGATCGCGATCGTGCGACTTTCG
>JAUMDJ010000156.1:0-7337 GCA_032121895.1 Chloroflexota bacterium
TAGATTCTTGAGCCGAGAGACGAGGCGACGACCACTCGTGGTGCCGGTCGTCGTCGAGGTCTAACGTGGCACGGAACGGACGCCGCACTCGAACCAGCGGCGGCAGAGTGATCAGCGGCGCAGCGGCGCGCACGCTCGTCTTCTTAGCGTTTGCAGTGACTGGAGTTGTGCTTGCTGTTGGACTGATCCTCCCGGGGCGCGGGCTCCTCGCTGACGCACTGCGTGACGTTCTTGCTCCGTGGTTTGGGGCTGGCCGCTGGATGCTTCCACCCGCGCTGATTGCATTTGGTGTCTGGTACGAACGCAGCGGTGAGAAGTCTGCTCGTGATGCCCTCCGCGCACTCCTTGCCATCGCCGCGCTTCCGGCACTCTTGGCAATCGTTGAGATCCTCCTCCCCGGCCGAGGCGGCATCATTGGAGCGATCGCCGGTGGAGGTGTTGCGAGTCTCCTCACACCTATCGGCGGTCTTGCCGCGTGGAGCGCACTGCTCATTGCGATCTGCCTGATCCTCGCTGAGTCCACCGTTCGCAGGATCTTCACGACAATCTTCGGTGGCGCAAAGGCGGGAGCGCTCGCCAGCGCTGAAGTGATCGCCCGCGGGGTAGAGGAGCTCGCGGATCGTCGCGAGCAGGCTCAGCGCGATCGCGACGCGGCACGTGCGACCGCCTCAGCGATCGAGAATGAAGACAGCGACGAATCTATTGACCTTCAAGCGCGAGTGCAAGAGGCGGGCGAAGCGGGTGATGACGCTCACCTCGCTGACGCACGCACACGCTCGAACACCCCTCGCCCGGTCCCTGCGCCTGTGCCTCCGCTCTCAGCAACGTTCGCTCCGGCAAAAGTTGCGGGATCAACGGTACGCGACGGCCTGTCGGCGCGATCTGAGCAGGGGGGCAGTCGTTCAGCCAGCGCAGGTACGCGCGAATACACGCTCCCTGGATCTGAACTCCTCACAGCACACGCTCCGGTCCGTGCAGGAGCCGGGATGGATCATGAGACGAACAGTCAGATCATCGTGTCAAAGCTTGCGAGTTTCGGCATCGCGACGCAGGTTGTAGGAATTAGCGCCGGACCCGTGGTTACCCAATATGAACTGGAGCCGGACGCTTCAGTGCGGGTGAGTAAGATCGAAGCACTCGCTGATGATCTAGCAATGGCGCTCTCTGCGCGATCAATTCGAATTGAGGCGCCAATCCCTGGACGCTCCGTTGTTGGCATTGAGATCCCAAACCGCGACAGTAATGTTGTTGGACTGAAAAGCATTTTTGAGGAAGTAGAGTTTGCAGACTCCAGCCAGGGGCTAACCTTCGCACTCGGCCGTGATGTGGCGGGGGCAGCACGAGCAACAGATCTCACCAAGATGCCGCATCTGCTGATCGCTGGCGCCACTGGCTCAGGAAAGAGCGTGATGGTCAACGCTCTAATCGCGTCGCTCCTTTTCCGCTGTCGACCTGATGAGTTGCGACTCATCTTGATCGATCCAAAACGCGTTGAGCTTTCTGGATACAACGGACTCCCACATCTCCTTGTTCCGGTAATCACCGAAGCAGAGAAGGCATCCGCAGCACTTCGATGGACAGTGCTTGAGATGGAGAACCGATATCGACTGTTTGCCGAGGCGGGCGCTCGAAACATTGCGGCCTACAACGAAAGCCGCGTTGAGCCGAACGACCGCATCCCATTCATTGTGGTCATCATTGACGAGCTCGCCGATCTGATGATGCAGGATGGTCGGAGCACCGAAGAGCCGATCGTGCGCATCGCGCAGAAGGCGCGCGCGACTGGTATTCACCTCGTTCTCGCAACTCAGCGACCTTCAGTTAACGTCGTAACGGGCCTCATCAAGGCGAACATCCCAAGCAGGATTGCATTCTCAATGGCGAGCCAGATTGACTCGCGCACAGTTCTTGATGCTCCTGGCGCTGAGGACTTGATTGGGCGCGGCGACATGTTGTTCCAGCCTTCAGATTCACCGAAACCGATTCGACTCCAGGGCGTGTTCGTTTCAGACCAGGAGATTGAAGGAGTCGTGAACCACTGGCGAGCTCAGGGCCTCCCGGATTATCAGCTTGAGATTGTTGAAGCCGCCCCGAGTACGGGTGGAGGTTCAGCCGGCACTGCAGACGACAGTGATCGCGATCGACTCTTCGATGAGGCGGTGGCGGTGATTCAGGAGCACGACCGTGCCTCCGCATCGCTTCTACAGCGCCGACTGCGTATCGGCTATGCCAGAGCCGCGAGAATTGTTGATCAGCTAGAGGCGGGTGGCTACATTGGCGCGTTCGATGGATCGAATGCGCGTGTCGTGCACCGCGGTGGCGGTACAGCGAGTGCCGCAGATAGTGAGTCGAATGAACGAGGCGAGTGAACTCCCACCAAGTGTGACGCCTGGTATTGGAGCGAGACTTCGCGATGCACGCGAAGCGCGCGGACTGACTTTTGATGCGGTTGCAGCCGAGCTACGGATCCGCCCGGTCATCCTCGCCGCGATGGAGCGCGAGGATCATGCGGCACTGCCAGAGCGCGTCTATCTTCTTGGGCTCCTCCGAACGTATGCGCGCCACCTTGGGCTTGATCCCGCAGCGGTGTCAGCCGCATGGGGCGGTGAGGTTCCGGCGAGTGCAACAAGCGAACCAGTGTCTCCTGTGTGGGGAGGTGCTAAGGAAGGAGGAGCGGCGTCAAACGGACTGCGCGCAGCTCTGCGGAGCCTCTTCGGACTCGGGATCGTTGGCCTCGGTGTTCTCGCGGCAACTGCATTTCTCGTGATTCAGTTGATTAGATTCGCCAGCCCCCCAGGTCTCAGTGTGGTGAGCCCAGCCGAAGAGGTTCTGACCCTCTCTGCCGAGACACGAGTGGCGGTGATCCAAGGAACTGCTGGCGCAGGGACGATTATTTTGATTGAGAGCGGGGTGGGTGACTCGGTAACCACCGAAGCCGATGCTTCGGGGATTTGGAGCGTTGAGGTTCCTCTTGGGGGAGGGCGCAACGAAGTTGACATCAGCGCTCTTGACCCCGCTACGGGCTCCTCAAGCGGAGGAGCGGTGCGTCGCGTGTTCATCGTCAATCTTCCAGTCAGTGATGCTCCTCGCCTCGATTTAACTAGCCCTACGGCAGGGTTGCGCGTGAGTGGCGGTGCCGTCCCAGTGGCCCTGACGTCCGATCCGAACTTGATCGTGAGCGTGGCCGCCACCGATGCAAGTGGCGAAGAGGTCGTGGCCACCTACACCGCCAACAGCAGCGGCACAATCCAGGGCGATCTCTCACTTCCAGCAGGCTCTTGGAGCATCAGGTTCCAGGCAACTGGTCCGAATGGGACGGTAAGCGAGGTGCTTCGTGAAGTGGAGGTTGTCTTTGCAGGCGTGACGGTCATCGTGAGCGGGAGTGGGAGCGGGACGTGGATTCGCGTCTGGACCGATGGTGCGATTGATTCGACCGTTGGACCTACGGGGATCACTCTCCGCGACGGCGAGAGTCGCACCCTCAGAGGGGACAGCGCAATTGATATCCGCTTCGGAAACCCACGTGGCGCCGCTGTCACGCTCAACGGCCGTATGCTTGATGTACTAGGGACGGCAGGCGTTCCTGAGAGCTGGAGCTTCCGAAGCGACGGACGCGTCCTTGGCTCAACTCGAAAGTAGGAGGTAACGATGCCAGCAGACAACTCGTTTGACGTGGTCTCTGACTTTGACCGTCAGGAGATGAAGAATGCGCTTGATCAGACCCGGCGCGAAGTAGCCACGCGATACGACTTCCGTGGGGCAACGGCCGAGATCGAAGAGGAGAAGGAAGAGCTGGTCATCAGAGTCGACGGCGAGTTGCGCCTGAAGGCGCTCCGCGACATCCTCGAATCGAAGGCGGTGAAGCGGGGGGTCGACCTACGCACCTTCAGCTGGGGGAAGCCTGAGGCAGCGGGGAGCGAGACACTTCGGATTCACGTGAAACTTCGCAGTGGCCTAGATGACCCGACGGCAAAGAAGATCACCAAGGCAATTCGCGACACCTTCCCGAAGGTAAAGACACAGATCCAAGGCGAAGCTGTCCGTGTAACGGGCAAATCACGCGACGAGCTCCAGGCGGTGATTGACTACTTGCGCACTATGGAGGTTGATCGCCCCCTCCAGTTCGAAAACTACCGCTGAGCTGACCTGATGACTCGCCGGATCGATGAGATCGGCGCGGGTCTCGCCCCAGCGCGTCGAGGCGCTCCGTTTACCCTGCCGCTACGACTTCACGTGGTCGGCGTTGGGGGCACCGCTGCAACCGCTGCGGCCCTGCATGCTGCCGCCCTCGGGGTTCAGGTCACTGGCTACGACCGCGAGCTCTCGCCTGGGACCGCTCGGCTACTGACTGCGGCGGGGGTGCAGATTAGTGACGAGGGTGACCTTGACTCCGTTCGGAGTGCGAACCTCGTTGCGATCTCAAAGGCGATCACAAGCACACAGCCGGATCATCCTCAGCTGCAGGCGGCACGAGCGGCGGGACTCCCGCTGATCTCACTCCAGCAAGTGATCGCCGACGCTGCCGCCACACGCGGTGGCGCCCTTCTGGGAGTCGCTGGGACGCATGGTAAGACCACGTCCACCGGATGGCTCCTCGCCGCGCTCCGAGCCTCTGGGCGTGACCCATCGGCATTTGTCGGCGGCCCCCTCGCAGAGGGGGAGGGGAGCCCCGCAGGCGCACCAATTCACCTCGGCACCGAGCCTGGCTTTGTGGTCGAAGCGGACGAATATGGTGGCAATTTTGACCCGTATCTGGCTGATGGAGCCCTCATCCTCAACGCCGACTGGGACCACCCGGACATCTTTGCCGATCGTGGAGCTGTCGTTCGTACATTCGTTGACTGGGCGACTCCGATACTTGAGCGGGGACCCCTCGTCGTCAATGTTGCCGACCTCGGTGGATCCGAGGTTGCGGCTGCGCTCCGCGGGCGAGATCGAGGGAACCTCCTCACGTACGCTGTCCGTTCACAGAGACGCGCAGAGACAGGCGCCGCCGGCCATGCTGACGTTACCGCTGAGCTCGTTGAGTCTGGAGAGGGGAGGGTCGCTCTTGGAGCCCTCACCTTGAGCGCAGGGGCAGAGCGCCTCGCCCCAGCTGCAAGAGGGTTGCGCAGCCTTGAGCTTCCGATCGGCCTCCTAGGGGCCCACAACGCCGCGAATGCGCTGGGCGTTGCCCTGTTTGCGGCATCGGCCGGAGGGAGCACTGAGGGGATCCGCAGCGCGCTCGCGAACTTCCCTGGAGTGGGGCGACGCATGGAAGTCCGCTACGACCGTGGCGGGATCACGATCCTGGACGACTATGGCCACCATCCCACCGCCATCAATGCAACGATCTCAACCGTGCGCCTTCGCTATCCAGGGCGCCCACTCGTGCTCGCGATTGAACCGCTGACATACCATCGCACCGCAGCCCTCCTAGGGCCGATCGCACACTCGTGTGCCGCTGCAGATCGCGTATTCGTTGCCGACATCTTTGCGGTGCGCGATACTGACCTCTCAATCACGAGTTCCGCAGCGCTCGCTGCGGCGATTGACCACCGCGGCGTACCGGCGGAGGCTCCCGGGTCCGTTGAAGCAACCGCTGACAGGATCGCTGACACGCTTCCTGCGGGTGCTGTCGTGCTTGTGATGGGGGGTGGGCGCTCGAACGAGCTCGCCACCCGCCTTGCGAAGGCTCTCGAGGGCCGCTAGCTCCCTTCGGGTCCACCCGCGTACTGATCAGGCTTCGGAGGCTCACTTCCGGCAAGGCGTGCGGCGTGCTCTTTTGCGGCTGGACTGACCGGCCGAGCAAAGAGCGGGTGGCCCTCGGAGGTAAGGCAGCGGCCGGTTGCTAGATCCCACTGCCAGCCGTGGATGCTGCAGGTGAGCGTCTCGCCATCCTCAGTGCCGAATCGAGTCAGATCCGCCTTCATGTGTGGGCAGCGGCGCTGCACCTGCCAGCCACCAACCTCAAACGTCCCTTCGGTCGGGCCGTTCTCCGCGTAGAACCCTTCCGCGTACTGGATTCGCGCCACCGAGAGGCACTTGAACCATGTGTAGATGTAGTCGTTGTATGCCCCGCGCCGCCATGCACTGAACCGCAACGAGAGGAAGAGCGAGTTCACCCAGTCGTCCGTGCGCGTTCGGATCAGGTGATCGAGCAGGAGGCGGGGGATGGTGAACCGGAAGTCCACCTCGCGCCCATCATCTGCACGCACTTCTCGTTCTGGGAAATCGAGGAGCACGCTCTCGTCATCCGTCTCAATACGCACTGCCGCGCCAATCCCATCACACACCCGAGGACCGAGCGCCATCAGCGGCTCAAACCAAGCTTTCATCTCCGCAACAAGGTTGGTGCGCGGTCCAGCCCAGGATGCCTTCTCCGTGGCAATGCGGGGGGCGAGGTCTTTTGCGTATGTGCGCAAGTACGCTTCCTTATCCGCAAAGACATCTTGCACAGACGCTTCGCCCTTGGGGTGCTTGACGGAGAAGGCCCCCGAGGCCTCAAACTCACCGAAGCTGCCTGGGAGCATCAAGACCGCAGCCTGGCCAGCCCGTTCAAGGTAATCAACCATCAGGCGCTGATCAGGGAAGATGGAGTCGTCTGCGTTCGTCACGTCGTTCCAGCGGAAGAGATCCTCGTCAAGGAAGCATGGTGGGCCGGCGGAGGGGATGACAACTCGTGGGCTAATGATCTCCACGTAGCGAGCCGCACGGGCGAACTGGGCGGCGCGCTTCTTCTTGGCGAACGCCTCTTTGGCACGTTCGGGGAGCTCGTAGACCATTGGATACCAAATCGCGCCACTGAACTGCAGCAGGCAGATATCGATGGCGCCTTGCACGAGGAGGCGATCTGGGTCGATCGGACGGCTGTCATTCAGGTTCAGGACACGCTCAGTGCCGTCATCCACCAGCAAGGCTGAATCGCCAATCGGACCGTCCGTAGGCGCCGTGAGCGCCTCGACAACGATCGTCAGACCGCCGTGCTGCACTGGCACCCCAGAGGCCGTCTCGATAAAGCGGTGAAAGCCGAGGGCTGTCAAGGCCTCCCTGAGCTCGGGGAGCGGGTAGGCGGGGAGTATGACCGTGGCTTCCTTATTGCACCAGCGGGCGAGCCACTCAGGGTCAAAATGGTCCCGGTGGAGGTGGCTGATGTAGAGGTAGTCGGTCGCCCCGAGGGCTGCATGGTCGAGGCCGTCGTTCCGAGGGTATGGGAACCAGCCCGCGTAATACGCCGGATTGAACCAAGGATCACAGAGGATGGAGCCGTGCGCCGTATGGATCTTCACGCCAGCCTGAGCGATGAATTCGATCCGCATGGGGAAGAGGATACGCCTTTGCCGCGCCGTTCGTGCTCA
>JAUMDJ010000157.1:0-15265 GCA_032121895.1 Chloroflexota bacterium
AGGATCAACCCGCTCCGTCATTGGGAGGAGCGCTTCGAGCACGCGCTTTGCGTCACCCACGATCGGAATATCCGCAACCACGTTCTTCCCAATCTCGGCGGGATCAATATCAACGTGCACGATCTTTGCGGAAGGGGCGAAGGTGCGTACATTGCCGGTGACGCGATCGTCGTAGCGCATGCCAATGCCAATGAGCAGGTCAGACGACTGGATGGCACGGTTCACATGCTTCCATCCGTGCATCCCCATGTATCCGTATGCGAGTGGATCGGTCTCATCCACCACGCCAATGCCAAGCAGCGTCCATGCGATCGGAATCTGTGCCTGGCGCGCAAGTTCGAGCAGTTCGCGCTCCCCCTGCGCAATGAGCACGCCGTGACCGGCAAGGATCAGTGGTCGCTTCGCAGCAGCGATCGCGTCGGCGAGCAGTTTGATCTGCCGCGCATTTCCATCCATCTTCGGACGATATCCAGGGAGGCCAGCCTCCACCTCTTCTTGCGTTGGGTGCGGCGCACTCGTCTCGGCCATCAGCGCATCTTTCGTGATATCTACGTGCACGGGACCAGGTCGTCCACTGCGCGCAATGTGGAATGCCTCTGCAATGACGTGCGGGATCTCATCCGCGCTACGTACCAGATAGTTGTGCTTCGTCATGGGGAGCGTGATGCCAGTGATGTCAATCTCCTGGAAGGCATCCTTCCCAAGCAAGGCTCCAGGAACGTTACCCGTGATCGCAACCACGGGAACAGAGTCAAGCATGGAGGTGCCGATCCCCGTGACAAGATTTGTTGCACCAGGACCCGACGTTCCGAGACAGACGCCGACCTTCCCCGATGCACGCGCGTATCCATCTGCGGCATGCGCCGCAGCCTGTTCGTGTCGCACGAGAATGTGACGCAGGCCAGGGTGGTCAACGAGCACGTCATAAAGGGGAAGGATTACGCCGCCCGGATAGCCCCAGATGGAAGTGCTCCCCTGAAGGAGGAGTGCCTCGCAGAGTGCATCGGCGCCGATGCGTGGGCGTGGCCCACCGCGACGCTCAATGCGCGCATCACGAAGCATCTCTTTGCGCGCGCGCTCAGAGGCGAGTGCCGCGCTTGACCCCGCGCCTGGCACGTGCTTCGCTTGCGTCATCTCAACTCCTCTCTACGAACACGAAACCCCCGCCTCTCTGGCGGGGGTTCTGAGTTTCCTTCGGTGCGTTTTCGCGCTACCCGTTGGTCTCCTCAGCCCCGCCTGGGCTGAATAAGGAGCTCGACGAGCGTAATCTCGCTGCCGAGCACCAGATCAAGGCGTACGGAACCGGCGCCTGCAGGTGTAACCGTGAGTGCGCGGTTCGTCTTCATTAGATGTGCAGCCTACCAGAGGGGTGTGCGGTGAGGCTAGTACGCGCCCCCGCCGGCTACAGAGAGGGCGGCGTGAAGACGCTCGCCGATCGCGCTGGCGCTGCGTGGGTCCGCCCCAGCGAGGAGCCGCTCCCCCACGCCGAACCCAGCGGCCCCCGCGGCCACGAGGGCGGGGATCTCATCGAGCGACACGTTGGTGGGGATGATCCGCGAGGAGGGCTTTGTCGCAAGGTAGGAGCGAAGGAAGGCAGGAGCGTTGATCGCCAGCGCGGGGAAGAGCTTCACCTGCGTCGCCCCCGAACGTTCTGCGAGTGCGATCTCCGTGGGGGTAAAGGCGCCGGGGAGCCAGTCGACGCCCGCCGCAGCGCACGTACTTCCCGTGGCCGGATCTGTAATCGGCGAAACAACGATCCGGGCGCCCGCGTCGCAGGCTCGCTGAGCGGTCCTCGCGTCGAATACGGTCCCCACGCCAACAGCAAGCTGCGGATGAGAACTGGCAAGCCGAGCGATTGCGTCAAATGCCGCTCGCTCCGATCCGTCCCCGCGAAGGAGCAGCTCGAGCGCTGGCACGCCATGTGCAGCGCACGCGTCGGCCCACGCGTTGACCACAGCGCTCTCCAAGGGACTGATTGCTGGGAGTAGTCGGGTTTGCGCGAGGACGGCCAGCGGGTTGGGGGTGCGTGGTGCAGTAGTCATGGTGGGATTCTCGCACGCCCCTGCCTCACTGTGGCGCCGCGCCGCTCTGGTACGCTCGCCGCATGGCGAAGACGATCGTCCAAAAGATCTGGGATCAGCATGTGGTGAGCCAAGACGAGGGGGCGCCCGCCATCCTCGCCATTGACCTCCACCTGATCCACGAGGTGACCAGCCCGCAGGCGTTCACCGGCCTCCGCACGCGCGGCCTGAAGGTGCGCCGTCCAGATAAGACGGTTGCCACCGCCGACCACTCCATCCCCACCACACCACGCAACTTGCCGATCGCCGACGAGATGGCGGCGACGCAGGTGAAGCAGCTTGAGACAAACTGCAATGAGTTCGGCATTCCGCTGCACGGCTGGGAGTCGCCGAACCAGGGGATCGTCCACGTCATTGGACCAGAGCTCGGCCTCACGCAACCAGGCGCCACCATTGTCTGCGGCGACTCGCACACCGCAACACACGGTGCATTTGGTGCGCTTGCGTTTGGTATTGGCACGAGCGAAGTGGAGATGGTGCTCGCCACCCAGTGTCTGCTGCAGCGCACGCCGAAGACGTATCTCGTCCGCGTTGACGGGAAACTGCAGAAGGGCGTCTCCGCGAAGGACATCATCCTCGCCCTAATCGCGCGCATCGGCGTGGGCGGCGGAACCGGTCACGTCTTTGAGTACGCCGGCGAGGCGATCCGCGCCCTCTCCATGGAGGAGCGCATGACGATCTGCAACATGAGCATTGAAGGTGGCGCGCGCGCCGGACTCGTGGCGCCAGACGAGACCACCTTCGCCTATCTGAAGGGCCGACCGCACGCGCCACAGGGTGCGGCCTGGGACGAGGCGGTCGCGCGCTGGAAGCAGTTGCCGAGCGATCCAGGGGCAACGTATGACAAAGAGATCGTCATTGATGCGAACACGCTGGAACCGATGGTCACCTACGGAACGAATCCTGGCATGGGCCTGCCGATCAGCGGCAACGTCCCAGACCCAGCCACGGAGAGCGATCCCGCGAGCGCACGCGCACTGACGCGCGCACTCGAGTACATGGATCTCACTGCGGGACAGAGCATCCTGAATCAGCCGGTGAACACCGTCTTTATTGGGAGCTGCACCAACGGCCGCATCAGCGACCTGCGCATTGCGGCAGGCGTCCTTAAAGGGAAGCACGTCGCAAGCGGCGTTCGCGTGATGGTGGTGCCAGGTTCTGCCGACGTGAAGCGCCAAGCGGAGCGCGAAGGGCTCGATACGATCTTCCGTGACGCTGGCGCTGATTGGCGCGAAGCGGGCTGCTCCATGTGCATCGCCATGAACGGCGATCAACTCGCCCCCGGCGAATACGCAATCAGCACCTCCAACCGTAACTTTGAGGGGCGCCAAGGGAAGGGCGGCCGCACCTTCTTGGCCTCACCACTCACCGCCGCCGCAACGGCGCTGAACGGTCGCATCACCGACCCACGGACGCTCGCCTGATGGCGGCACCAAAGGTTGAGCGCTTCAGCAGCGCCCTGATCCCACTCCCAGCAGAGAATGTGGACACGGATCAGATCGTACCCGCGCGCTACCTGAAGGTGGTTGTGAAGTCGGGGCTCGCCGATGCCCTCTTCCACGACTGGCGCTTCAACGAAGACGGCACCAAGAAGACGCCGCCGTTCGTCCTTGACGATCCGCGCTACGCGGGGCGCGGCATCCTCGTTGCTGGCGATAATTTCGGCACCGGCTCAAGCCGTGAGCATGCGCCGTGGGCGCTCGATGCGTTCGGCATCAAGGCAATCATCTCCACAGGCTTCGCCGACATCTTCAAGAACAACGCCCTCAAGAACGGCATCTTGCCGATCGTTGTGGATACAGCGCTGCACGCACAACTGATGGATGTTGCGCGAAGCGGCGACGCGGCGCAGGCGAGCGTGGATCTTGCGAGCGCAACGCTGACAACACCGAACGGCACGGCAGTGAAGTTCACGATTGATCCGTTCGCACAGAAGATGCTCCTCGCAGGGCTCGACGAACTCGACTTTGTCCGCTCCAAGTCAACCGACATTGATGCGCACGAACGCGCACACCCAGGCACGGTCAACACCAAGGCGCCGCAGGCGGCGAAGTGAGCGCGAAGAACCCCTACGATCGACCGAGCGACCCAGCGAAGCGGCACTCTGCCGCCATGACCGACGGTCCAGATCGCGCGCCAGCACGCGCCATGTTGAAGGCGATCGGCTTCACCGACGAAGATCTCGCCAAGCCGATCATCGGCGTTGCCACCACATGGATTGAGACGATGCCGTGCAATTACAACCAGCGCGAACTCGCGGATGCGGTGAAGCGCGGCATTCGGCGCGCGGGCGGCACGCCGATGGAGTTCGGCACCATCTCCGTCTCCGACGGTGTCGCCATGGGCACCGAAGGGATGAAGGCGTCGCTGATCTCACGCGACCTCATCGCCGACTCCATTGAACTCGTCGCCGCCGGACACAGCTTTGACGGCATCGTCTGCCTCACCGGTTGCGACAAGACGAGCCCTGGTGCCGCCATGGCGCTCGGACGCCTCAACATTCCAGGACTCATCCTCTATAACGGCACGATCCTGCCCGGCTCGTTCAACGGGAAGGACGTCACCGTGCAGAGCGTCTTTGAGGCGGTTGGCGCGTATCGCGCGGGGAAGATCAGCGCCGAAGAGCTCTGGGCACTCGAGAACGCCGCCTGCCCAGGGCCTGGCGCGTGCGGCGGACAGTTCACCGCAAACACGATGAGCATGGCGATGGAGGTGCTCGGCCTCTCCCCCGCTGGCCTCAACGGCATCCCAGCGCCCGACCCCGATAAGATCGCCGCCGCCGAACGCTCTGGCGAGATCGCCGTGCAGTTGGTGCGCGACGATGTCCGACCGCGAACACTCGTCACCGAGCGCGCGCTAGAAAACGCGATTCGCGCGGTCGGTGCAACCGCAGGTTCAACGAACGCCGTGCTACACCTCCTCGCGATTGCGCGCGAGTTCGACCTACCGCTCGAGATTGAGGCCTTTGAGCGACTCGGAGAGTCAACGCCAGTCATTGGCAACCTCATCCCTGGCGGCAGCTATGCAGCACTCGACCTCTATAAGGCTGGCGGTATTGCCCTCGTCTTGCGCGAGCTTGTCTCGGCAAAGCTGCTGCACGTCAACGAACGAACGGTTGATGGACGAACCATCGGCGAGATTGCTGGGAGTGCAGTGGAGACGCCCGGCCAGAAGGTGATCTTCCCGATCAGCACACCGCTGTCGCCAAACGGTGGACTCACCGTCTTGCGCGGCTCACTCGCACCAGAAGGGGCGATCGTCAAACTCGCCGGACACTCACGCCGACATCACAGCGGGCCAGCGCGCGTCTTTGACGGTGAAGAGGCGGCCTTCGCCGCAATCCGCGCGAACAGCGTCAAGGCGGGTGACGTGGTGGTGATTCGCTACGAAGGTCCCGTTGGCGGACCAGGGATGCGCGAGATGCTCGCCGTCACCGCCGCACTCGTTGGCCAAGGTCTTGGCGATCAGGTCGCGCTCATCACCGACGGCCGCTTCTCTGGTGCAACCCACGGCTTCATGGTCGCGCACATTGCCCCAGAAGCGGCGCTCGGCGGACCGATTGGCCTCATTGAGGAGAACGACACGATCACCATTGATGTTGCCGCACACGAACTGCGACTGGAAGTTGACCCTGCAACGCTCGCCAAGCGCCGCGTGGCGTGGCGAGCACCTGCGCCGAAGTACACGGGCGGCGTTTGGGCGAAGTACGCCGCACTCGTGAGCAGCGCCTCTGATGGCGCCATCACCACAGGGAAGCGACTGAAGCGCGCACTCGACACAGCAGCGGAGCAGTAGGAGGCGGCATGGCCCCAAAGAAGGAGACTGATCCTCGCGACCCGCGACGCGGCCTCCGCGGTCTCGACTCACCGGTGATCCCAGGGAGTGAACCACCAGACCCTGAGCGCGCAGCGGAGCAGGAGCGGCGCGGCCTCTTTGGCGTGAAACTCATCGTGGGCGGACTCGTGGGAACCGCCATCATCTTCACGATCCTCGACATCATCGCCCAGCGACTCGGAGCCTAGTAGAAGGACGAGCCGCACCAGCATCAGGAGGCCGCAATGAGCAGCTCGCAGTTCGCAGCAACCGCCGCCGAACGATTCCCAAAAGGTCTCCCCTCCGCCACCGTTGATGCCGCGCTGATGAAGAAGGTTGGCGCAGAGGCCGCGGATGACCTAGTGCAGTTGATCCGCGCCGAGAGTGTGAATCCACCCGGAAACGAGACGCGCGCGGCGAAGGTGCTCATTGAGCTGCTGAAGCGCGAAGGCCTGGAGCCGGAGTTCTACGAGCCAATCCCCGACAGGGGCAATGTCAGCGTGCGCCTGCGCGGTAGTGCCTCCGCCGCCAATCCGAAACTCGATCCGCGTGACAAAGAGAGTGGCGCGCTCCTCCTCTTTGCACACCTTGACGTTGTCCCCGCCAATCAAGACGGCTGGACGGTGAACCCATTTGAAGGCGTCGTCAAGGACGGCTACGTCTGGGGGCGTGGTGCAGTTGATATGAAAGGTGCGCTCGCCGTCCAGGTCGGTGTGATTCGACTCCTCTGTGCGCGTGCACGGGCTGCAGGGTTGAACCCGGCGAAGGATCCGATCCCTGGCCTACGGCGCGACATCATCCTCACCGCCACCGCAGACGAGGAGACTGGTGGCGAAGATGGGATCGCCCTTGTGCTGCGCGATCGAAAGCACTGGCTCGACGCTGCAGTTGGCCTCACTGAGGCGGGCGGGATGACGATCACTGCCGCGGGTCGCCGCATCTATCCGCTCCAGGTTGCCGAGAAGGGCTTCGCTCGATTCAACATCACCGTCAGCGGACGCTGGGGCCACGCCTCCATGCCAGACAGCGACAACGCCCTCTTGCGCGCCGCGCAGATCGTGGAGCGCGTCTCCGTCCCTGGTCCTGTGCAGTTCGTCAAAGAGAACGAAGCCCTCGTTGGCGCGCTCCGCGCCGCACTCCCTGAAGCGGCCATCGCTCGGCTCGAGCGCCTCCTCGCGGAGAAGACCTTCAGCGATGCGGCGCCACTCAACAGCGAAGCGCCAACCGCCGGCTGCGCCCCTGAGCTCCTCCGTGCACTGCGCGCCGTCCTGCGCGATACCTTCGCCCCAACGATCATCGCCTCAGGGATTCGCTCCAACGTTCTCCCAGGTTCCGCAACGCTCACCGTAGATAGCCGCATTCTTCCAGGGACGACGCGCGAGCAGGCGCAGGCGAACATGCTGGAGCGCATCGGTCCTGACCTGGCGCCATTTGTAAAAGCAGACCTTACGGAGTTTGGTGCGGCCGTTAGCAATCCAATGGATCACGAGATTCTCGGCATCGCATCCGCCGCGATCCGCGCGCGCGACGCGGAGGCCATCCTGATGCCTGCGGTGGCACCCTACGCCACCGACGCAAAGATCACGGTGCCTGCAGGAATTCCAACCTACGGCTTCTCGCCCTACCTGCTCGATCCGAAAGAGCGATTCATGGAGCGCTTCCACGGCGTTGACGAACGCGTCTCACAGGAGGCGCTCGCCTGGGGCGTTGAGGTTCTCTACGACGTCACGATGGGGTACGCGGGGGAGTAACCGGCGCGCGCGTCGCAAGCGCGGCAACTGCTGCCGCAACAAGTCCGCGCTCTGCAGCGGGAAGCCTGCGCACCACGCCAACAAACTGCTCCGCGCGTCCGCGATCAATTGCCGTGAGCATCGCCTCACCCGCCGTGGCGAGTAGGTGCACGCGCCTGCGCTTATCCTCAGCTGCGATCACGCGCAGCAGCTTCCGCGTCACGAGTCCCGCAACGAGTCGACTCGTGGCCGAGTGTGATCGACCGAGTTCCGCAGCGATCTCGGCAACGTTGCGCGCGCGGCCATCTGCAAGGAGATAGAGCGCCGCAACCTGGGCGAGCGACAGATCTGTGGGGGCCAACTGCTGGGCGGTGGAGAGGACGAGCTCACGCCAAAGCCTGCGAATCGAGACGATGCGACCGCCGATCTCTCCGAGACTCTGTCGACGCCTCGCCACCTCATCAATGCCGCTCCCGAGCGGCGCGCGCCCAGCCTCTGCAATGCGGTTACGAATCTGCTCCGCAGCACGAGAGAGGTCGGGTAAACGGCGCCGCTTATTTGTATGCATACACGCATACAATACACCCCTCCCCTGGGTGACCCCTCTACGATGCGCGCATGTCCCCAATCACTACGTGGATCTTCCCTGGGCAGGGATCGCAAGCGGTCGGCATGGGTAGCGAAGCCCTCGCCGCCTCCCCCGCCGCACGCGCCGTCTTGGCCGAAGCGGAAGCGGCGCTCGGCGAGAAGATTGGCGCACTCATTGCCAACGGCCCAGCAGACGCGCTTGAGCGCACCGAGCAGGCGCAGCCCGCGATCTTGATCATCTCCATTGCGCTCCTTGAGGCGGCTCGCGAGCGAGCTGCAGCGCGCGGTGAAACGCTCGAGGTGCCGAACTTTGCCGCCGGACACTCCGCCGGTCAGTACGCCGCCGCCGTTGCGGCGGGCGCGCTCAGCATTGGTGACGCAGTGAAGCTGGCACGCATTCGCGGCGATTTGATGCAGACCTCAGGTGGCGGACGCCCTGGCGCAATGGCCGCAATCCTTGGGCTCCCTGAATCAGAAGAGCCACGCATCGTCGCCGAAGGGGCGGCGCGCGGCGTCCTCGTCCTTGCGAATCGCAACTCTCCAGGTCAGATCGTTCTCTCTGGCGAAGTTGCCGCCATTGAACACGCCGTTGCCGCCGCAGCCGCCGCTGGCGCAAAGCGCGCCGTTCGACTGCAAGTCAGCATCGCTAGCCACTCACCACTGATGGAAGAGGCGGCAGCAGGAATGCGCGCCGCACTCGAGTCCGTCACCGTCCACGACCCGAAGATCACGATGCTTGCCAATGCAAACGCAGCACCAATTCGCACCGCTGCAGAGCTTCGTCGCGAACTCTCTGATCACTTGACGACTGGTGTCGACTGGATCGCCGCAATCGGCGCTACCGCCGCCGCCGGGACGGAACGCTACGTAGAGATTGGTTACGGCCGCGTCCTCAGTGGGCTCGTCAAGCGAATTCCATCGGCGGCTGGTGCAGCGATTGTCTCTATTGATGATCTTCCGCTCACCGCAGCGGTCGTGTCGTAAGGAGGCGGAATGCGAGACGCAGATCACACCCGACGCGTCGTCATCACTGGACTGGGCATCCTTTCGCCAATCGGCAACGACCCAGCGAGCGTCTGGGCGTCGCTCACCGAGATGAAGAGCGGCCTTGGTCGCATCACGCACTGGGATCCAACGGCGTACTCGCCATATGTGGTCGCTGGTGAGATCCGAAACTTTGATCCGGCCGCTTGGCTTGACCCCAAGTCCATTCGCCGCACTGGACCTGAGATCCACTGGGGAGTGGCCGCCGCAAAGCAGGCGCTCAAGGACTCGGGGCTTGAGATTACCGATGCGAATCGCGAGGAGATCGGCGTAGTCTTCGGATCTGGCGCTGGTGGGCAGGGACTCTTTATTGAGAACCAGATGGCCTGGAAGGAGAAGGGGCCGCGCAGTGTTGCGCCGACCTTTATTGCACACGGCTTGGTCGACAGCACCTCAGGGATGATCGCGATTGAGACGGGTGCCCTAGGCCACAACATGGCGGTGGTCTCCGCCTGCGCCACAGGGACGCACGCACTGGGCGAGGCGGCCGAGGCGATCAAGCGCGGTGACGTCACTGCCGTCATCTCAGGCTCCACGGAGAACCCACTCATTGAGGTGGCGCATATTGGCTTCATGAACATGCGCGGCCTCGGCGCACCACGCGACGGCGAAGGCCCCGCAAGTGCCTCGCGACCATTCGACGCGGATCGCGCCGGATTTGTCTTGGGCGAAGGGGCGGGTGCGTTCATCGTGGAAGACCTCGAGCACGCGAAGGCGCGCGGCGCAACGATCTATGCAGAGGTGATTGGCTACGGCTCATCAGCTGACGCACACGACATGATCCAGCCCGTTGAGGGCGGCGCGGGCGCCGCGCGCTCCATCAAGTGGGCGCTACAGCGCGGCAAGATCGATCCGTCCGAGATCGACATGATCAACCCACACGGGACGAGCACGCCAGTGGGCGATGCGCGCGAAGCGCTCGCCTTCCACAGCGCGCTCGGAGCACGCGCGGCGGAGATCCCAATCTCCGCCACGAAGTCGCTCACCGGACACCTGATGGGTGCAGCGGGCGCCGTGGAGGCGATCTTCACCACCCTCTCCCTCCACCACCAGACAATCCCAGGGACGCTGAACACGCGGAACGTTGACCCTGAATGCAACCTGACGGTGGCCCTCGAAACGCGCCAGGCGCCCCTACGCGCCGCGATCAGCAATAACATCGGGCTGGGCGGACATAACGGCGCCGTGGTGTTGCGGCATTGGACAGGGAAGTAGGAGGCGAGATGGCAGAGCAGAGCGCACCACGGAGCGACGCACAGCGCGCCGTCATCACCGGCTACGGCGCGATCACGCCGATCGGCAATAGCGCCGCCAGCTATTGGGACGCGCTCGTCGCAGGCCGCTCAGGTGCTGGTCGCATCACGCACTTTGATCCATCCGCCAACGAGGTACAGATCGCCGCTGAGGTGAAGGACTTCGATCCAACGAAGACGATGGAGATGAAGATGGCGCGCCGCATGAGCCGCTTCGTCCAGTTCGCCGTTGCCGCGGCGACGGAAGCGATTGAGGACGCCGGACTCGCCAACATCCACGAGTGGGATGCGGAGCGTCGCGACCGCGTCGCCACCGTCATCAACACCAGCGGCGGCGGCATTGAGCAGGTCACGATTGGCGCCGACGCCTTCCGCGAGAAGGGTGGCCGCTTCGTCAGCGCCTTCGCCATCCCCGCCCTCAGCCCAAGCATGGGCGCCTGCATGGTCAGCATGAAGTACGGCCTCACCGGTGCGGCGATCACCCAGGCGGCCGCCTGCGCCACGGGCGTCCTCGCATTCCAAGATGCGCTGCGCCTTATTCGTAGCGGCGAAGCTGACATCGTTATCGCTGGCGGCGTTGAGGCGCCCCTCCTCCCGATGGCCTTTGCAGCGCTCGGCAACATGGGGGCACTCAGCAAGCGTAATAGCGAACCAACACTCGCCAGTCGTCCATTCGACAAGAACCGCGACGGCTTCCTCTTCGGAGAAGGTGGCGCCGTCTTCGTGGTGGAGTCGCTCGCACACGCAAAGGCGCGCAACGCCACCATCCGCGCCGAACTACTCGGCGCTGGTGCAACCGCCGACGCCTTCCACATCTCCGCACCAGAACCAACGGGACGTGGCGCAGCGGCATCCATGACAAAGGCGATCAAGGATGGTGGCGCGCAGGTCACCGACGTCAGCTACATCGTGGCGCACGGCACCAGCACCCCACTTAATGACCTCACGGAGACTAAGGCGATCAAGCGCGCACTCGGCGATCACGCCTACAAAATTCCGATCAGTTCACCGAAGAGCATGGTCGGCCACCTCCTCGGCGGCGCCGGTGCCGTTGCCGGTCTCGCCGCCATCAAGGCCATTGAGACAGGCACCATCCCGCCAACGATCAACCTCGAGACGCCAGACCCCGACTGTGACTTGGACTACGTCCCAAACACCGCACGCACAAACCAGCCAGTCGACCGTGTCCTCATCAACGGCTTCGGATTCGGCGGTCAGAACGCCTCGGCGCTCTTTGGGAAGTTGCGCTAACCCTTCACTTCGGCTGTCACCGCTCGTCGCAGCGCCGGCAACAACGCGCCGATCTCCCTCACCGATCGCTCATTGATTGGATTTGCGATCACGATGATCTCATCTGCACCGGCGGCCGCGAAACTCGCAAGCTGAGCAACAATTTCACTCGCACTCCCCTCTACGGGAGGGAGCTCCTCTCCGAGCGGACGCTCCGTTGACGAAGGGTCCGCGCGTACCAGCACGCAGACGCTACGGCGAAGGGTGCGTGGGTCGCGCCCGATCGCGCGTGCTGCCTCCTCAATCTCTTGAACTAGCACGCCCAACTTGGCCGGGTCGTTGCCGTAACTCGCGTACCAGGTGTTCCACGCGGCCACCTCGCGCAGTGTTGCGGCGAGCATCCGCGGGCCGTTGCTCCCGATCATCAGTGGGATCGGCTTCTGCAGCGGCGGGAGGAGCACGGAGTCTTCAACACTGAAATACTCGCCGTGGAACGTCACCCGTTCGCCTCGCACGAGCGGCGCGATGATCTGGAAGGCCTCGCTGAAGCGACTCACTCGATGATCAAATGCGAGCCCAAAGGCGGTGTAATCAGGCTCGTTCCACCCAGCACCGAGGCCAAGCATCAGCCGTCCGCCTGACACCTCCTGGACCGCTGCCGCCTGCTTCGCCAGGACCGCGGGCGGATGGAAGGAGGCGCACGCAACCAGTGGTCCGATCTCTACTCGCGTGGTGACGGCGGCGACCGCTGCGAGCGTCGACCAGCACTCGTGCGGTCCACGCTCTGGACGACCGTCGTTGCGATACAGAAGGTGGTCACCCACCCAGAGCGAGTCGAAGCCAGACTCTTCTGCCGCCACCGCGATCGCCCGCAGTTCTGGCCAGCGGACGATTCGCTCAACCTCAGGGAGTTGAATGCCGATGCGGAGTAGCTCTCGAGTCATCCCGTGACCCTAAAGGGGAGAAGGCGGCGAGCATCAGAATGCACGCTGCTGGTCGTTAGCCACTTGGCACCAAGTCGTTTAGGCGATGCAGAGCTCACCAGGGAACCACCTGCCGCTCCTCCCAAAGCAGCCCGGTCAGCCTCACCTGGTCGTCACTGCTACTCGCGTCAAAAGGACGGGTTGCGAGCCAGATCGCCGTTGCTGCACCCTCCGCAGCCGAGAGTGGTGCATCCGGACCACCCATATCCGTCCGCGAGTGGTTCGGACAGACCGCGTCAACAAGGAAGCCGCGCGCACCATGCGAAGTTTCGTGGGCCAGATTGCGAACCAGCGCGTTAACGCCAGCCTTGCTCACACGATACGGCGCCAATCCGCCTGCGGTCCCTGGTCCTGACATCCGTCCGAGACACGCCGAAAAGATGATCACGCGACCACTTCGCGCGTCCGCCATTGGCTTACCGAGGATGTTGACAGCGCAAAACACCGAATCTAAGTTGATTGACATCACGCGCCGCCACTCTTCGTTGGTGGTCCTGAGGGTCTTGGCAAACTTCTCGCTCATCACCCCGTGCGCAAGGATTAGCGCCTCGGGGGCACCAAAGCTTGCAAGGATTTCCGTAAACGTCTCGCGAGTGGCCGCAAGGTCCTCAAGGTCTACGCGTCGATACTCGCAGTTGAGCTCAGCGGCTGCGGCCTTGAGCCGATCTTCATCTTTAGCAAGAAGGAGGACTGTTCTCCCGAGCGCACGCAAGGCCTTGGCGCATTCAAATCCGAGGCCCCGAGATCCGCCCGTGACCAGCGTGTAGCTCATCTGGCACTCCCCTCTCCGCTAACCGCGTGCACCCTCACCTGCAAGTGGCTAGCTGATCAAAATCCCACATGCGAGGGTGAAGCCGAACGCTCCCTGCAAGATGATCGTCCCCACGTTCGCGCGCACGAGTGCGCGCGACCTGTATTCACGGAAGAGGATGAACGTTGAGCGAAGTGCCAGCGGGAGGGTGAGGAGTGCGAGCAGCGCCGTTGGGGCGAGCGCCCCAAGGGCAACAAGTGCGACCAGCGTTCCAAAGGCAACCGCAATTAGTGCAACGTAGCCCCATCGCGCAGCGCTCGTGCCCATCGTCACCACAAGATGCGTCTTCCCCGCCAACGCGTCGCTTGGCGCGTCAGGGAACTCGTTAATCCAGAGGATTGCCGTGGTCAGGAGACCAACGGGGATCCCGAGAAGCGCCGCGATCGGATCAATGGAGCCGGTTACCGCCGCCACGGCACCAACGGAGAGGAGCGGGCCAAACGCAACGCCGATCAGCAACTCCCCAAGGCCGCGACGTGCGATCAGGCGAAGTGGTGGTGCGGTGTATGTCCACGCAGCGAGCGCTCCGAGGAGTCCGAGGGGGAGCACCACGGGAGAGCCGAGGGCGGCAATCCCGAGCCCGCAGGTAAAGGCAACCACGATCGCTCCCACGGCAATCTTCATGAGGCCCCGCTCGGTGATCAGACCGAGCTCGATTGCTCGGCTCCCTCCCGAATACGGGAGGAAGTAATCGTGATTGATCTTGTCAGCGCCGCTCTGCCAGTCGTACATGTCATTCCACGTGTTCGCTGCGATGTGCACAGATGCAGCACCAACAAGCGCTAGGAGGAAGGCAGGCCACGAGAACTCTGCGCGTTGCGCCACGTACGCGCCAGCAATCAACACGGGGAAGATGCTCGCGGAGAGGAATGGAGCACGAGTCACCACCAACGCGCTGAACAACTTCGTGAAGAGGCTAATCTTCGGTTCAACGCGCGCTAGTTCGCTCTGGGGGAGCGGAGTTGTAACGCCGCAGTAGCCGATCTGCACTCCGCCCTTCTTCGTTGGAGTGATGCGGATCTTCGCAGGGAACCGACTCCCGTCTTTCCGCACGAAGACCGATTCGCCCTCGAACTTTCCTTCCGAACTAGCCGTACTCAACCATGCGGGCACGTTCTGGAGAACCGTGAGGCCTGGCGAGAAGAGGGAGACGCGTGCCTTTCCAATGACTTCACTCGCCGAATACCCGAAGATCTCCTCAGCCCCCGCGTTAAAGGTCTCAAGGCGACCTTCCATGTCGCAGGTGATCGTGCTCTTCAAACCTGTTGCGCTTGTGGGTGATGGCTCTCTCATAGCAGGCCTCTCCTAAGGTATTCGTTCAGTACGCGGTGTACCGAATCAAACGATGGTTGAATCCTAGCGCGAGAGGCTCCAGCGTTGATGGAGCGCCAAGGCGAGTGCTGCGGCGGCGCGCGCCGGCTGCGTATTCGCCACCCGCTTCGTCAAACTGAGAGCTTCAGTCCCCTCAGCCGTAGCGAATTCGCCACCACGCTCACGCTCGAGAGGCCCATCGCAGCGGCGGCGAAAACGGGGTCAAGACCGATGCCGAAGGCGGGGAGGGCGAGGCCTGCGGCGAGTGGGACGAGGAGCAGGTTGTAGCCGAAAGCCCAGGCGAGGTTCTGGCGGATCGTCCGGGTAGTGGCGCGCGCAAGATCGACGAGAGCAACAACGGCACTCGGGCTGCCGCTGGAGAGGGTGGCTGAGGCGGCGTCGCTCGCGACGTCGGTGCCGC